>JALVDE010000427.1 GCA_027009375.1 Gammaproteobacteria bacterium | reverse complement strand
ATATCTCCAACAAGCGGTATATTGGTGGTATTAGTAATAGAAGGTAAGGTGATTTTTCCGGTACCTGAATTTACAGCACTACCCTCTGCAGTAGAAATAGCACCTGATACTATTGGCCCTGCCAGCGCAATATCCAGTACATTATTAACAGAAACATCAATACTGGATGCTGCGGCATAAGTTGGCCGCATTAAAAATGACTCACCGGCAGCAATTGTACTATTAATTGAAAAACCCTCTGTTGCCTGTACTGCAGTACTTAAGCCGCCAATAGTTGCATTACTGAAGACGGTGCCATCATTAAGCCGGGTCAGACTATAATTAGCACCATCATAATCCAGCCGGTAGTCACTGGTGGTAAGCAGACGACTGTCTGTAATAGTAAGACTGGCAGTGGTTGCAGAATTTTGACCAGGCAAACCTGCTATCGGGCCAGACTGGTCAACAAAAAAATCCTGCCCCAGCGGAAAAGGTGCTGAGGTGCCCTGAATCGTCATACCCAGACGATGCTGGGTATTCATTTCTTCAGTTAAAGCCATGGCAACACGTCCCAGTGCCCGACGACTCTGTTCCAGTACACTGGCCTTAAAATCCAGAACCCCCTGCAGTTCACCACCGGTAATGGAGTTGGTTACATCAACCGAACCCGCTCCCTGGCTCATAATGATATCCAGATCCTCAGCATTAAAACGATTTTTCTGAGTGGATAGAGTGGCGGCATTACCGCCTATAACCAGAGCCTGGCCGGAACCAATAAACAGGTTTGCTGCACCATCGTCCTGATAAACCACACTGACATCAATTTTTTCAGATATCTGCTTGATCAGAACTTCTCTCTGATCAATAAGATCATTAGGTAATTTGCCCTGCCCTGCACCAATTTTCTGCACAATATCCGCATTCATTTTAGCAATAGAACTGGCAGAATCAGAAATGGCCTGGGTAATATCAACCAGCGACTGGTTGACCTGCCCGTTCAGCTCACTAAAGCGATCATCCAGAAGTTTAAAACGATCCGCCATGGTATTGGCTTCTGTTAATAAAACCTGGCGTGATGGGGTTGATGAGGGATTATCATTGGCTTCCTGCAGGGCACTGAAAAAGCTTTCCAGTGTGGGGGTTAAGCCAGAATCAGGATTAGCAAGGATATTATCTATCTGAGTTGACAGCTTAAAGTAAGCATCAAACTGGCCATACTGACTATTAGCATTTCTGATCTGCTCTTCAAGAAACTCATTGGCCAGACGCACAGTATTCTGTACATCAACACCCGTTCCAATATAACCGGAACCGGAATATTGCGGTTTACGCGCAGCCTGCTCGGCTCTCTGCCTGCTATAACCTTCTGTATTTACATTGGAGATATTATGACTGGCTGTTGCCAGTTGACGCTGGGCTGTCAGTAAGCCTGATGTCCCAATCCCAAAAATGCCGCCCATTACCTGTCTCCCAGGGAATTACCCTTCATTCAATATACCTGTATAACTAAACTATTAGTGTATATAACAAATATAACCTTTCTATTAGCGTCCAGATTTGCAGAAACTACAGACCTGTCAATTAAAGGCCACCTTATTCTTTAATTGAGCCTGCATCTGGATATATTCACTGTTTAAAATTTTCATAACTTTTTCTGAGTATTCAGGATCGGTTGCATAGCCTGCTTTGTGCAGTGATTTAATATAAGTCCGGTTAAGTTCATCATCAAAACCCCTGTTATCCCTGGCAGGCTTGTTTATAGAAACATCATGCAATGATCGTTCCATATCCAGCGCTTTTTTATAGCGAGGGCTATTAAGAATAAAGTCCGCATAATCATTAAAGCTTTGTTCAAAGGAATCATAGGCTCTGAATGCGCTTTTTTGCTGGATCGGCCTGCCGTAAGCATACTCCATGGATAACTTATCCATCCGCTTGCCCTGCCAGTTCCGACCTGCCTTAATATTAAACAGGTTAAAACTGCTTTGCTGATCAGAAGCAATAATATGTTTTCCCCAGCCGGTTTCCAGTGCAGCCTGGGACAGAACAATTTCTGCGGACACACCCAGTTTTCTGGCCGTTTTTTCAGCCAGAGGCCAGAGTGTTTGTACAAAATCCCGGGGACTTTCAAAGTGGCTATTGGTCTGTCCCCCGGTAATCGCTTCCTGGAATACAGTTTCAGACTGTTTCTGCTCTACCTGTTCAGGCGGGCTCATATCGGCTGAATCTTTTTTCTGCAGACCGTGATAAGGATCCATAAAAAACTTTCTCTGAGGCATAATCAGTGTACGCTCACCATTTTGTCCATTTTGCACCAGACCAGCCTGAGTCTGTACCTGATCAACAATGGATTCAGCCAGTCCAATCCCCTGCCCTTTTGACAATTCCATTGCCAGCTGCTGGTCATACATATCTCGGTAGCTGTCCATAGCCTGGCTTTTAAAATAGGGATCTTCCATGCCGGTCTTACGCAGCCCCTTTATCATCATACTGATCATAACCGCTTCAAACTGGCGTGCCACTTCCGGCAAAGCTGAACGGGCATCTTTACGAGCTGAAGACTTTAAATTGTGTAAACCATTTAAATCAGTATAAATATCAGTTTTTGGATTAATACTCATAGTAACTGCCAGTTAAATTATGATTAATTCAGCATTTAAAGATCCGGCCGATTTTAATGCTTCCAGAATCGCCACCAGTTCAGCAGGACTGGCCCCGATATTATTAATAGCCCTGACTACTTCATCCAGAGTTACTCCCAGATTAAACAAAAATGCACCTTTATTGGTGGCAGTCACTTCAACATCCGATTTAGGTACTACCGCAGTCTGACCATTGGAAAAAGCGGGTGGCTGACTGATGGTGGGATCATTAGTAATAGTGACCGTTAAATTTCCATGTGAAACAACAGCAGGCTGTACAATAACATTCTGTCCGATAACCACTGTACCGGTTCTTGCATTAACCACTATTCTTGCTGCTGCAGTACCGGGATTAAAGGTCAGGTTTTCCAGCATGGATAAATACGAGACTTTCTGAGACAGGTCAACCGGTGCACTGACCCTGACCGAAGAAGCATCAACAGCACTGGCTGTACCCAGCCCCATGGTATCATTGATAACTTCTGCCAGACGATGGGCAGTAGTAAAATCCGGACGGTGAAGATTCAGGGTAATTGAATTACCGTTAATAAAGGAGGTAGGCACTTCACGTTCCACTGTAGCACCATTAGGAATACGTCCATTGGTAGGCACATTAACGGTAACAGACGAACCATCATTACCACCCGCATTCAGCCCAATAACCACCAGATTACCCTGTGCAACAGCATATATCTGACCATCAGCCCCTTTTAACGGAGCCATTAACAGAGTACCACCACGAAGATTCTTTGAGTTGCCAATAGAAGAAACATTGACATCAATTTGCTGCCCCGGCTTGGTAAATGGTGGAAGTTCAGCACTTAAAGACACGGCTGCCACATTTTTAATCGGCAGATTAGCACCGGGCGGTAAAGTTATACCTAACTGTTCCAGCATATTTCTCATGCTATCGTCAGTAAAAGAGGCACTGGAATCACCGGAACCATCCAGCCCCACCACCAGGCCATACCCCACCAGGTGATTGGAACGAATCCCGGCCACAGTAGCAATATCCTTAATACGCTCCGCCAGAACCGTATTGCTTAGAAAACAGGAAATAAGGAAGAAAAGAATAAAACGCTTCATAGCACAACACCTGCGTCAAAAAAATAACTTATGAATAAAACTTATGGTTAGAGATGCAAGAAGGGGGCCAGAAGAGCAGAGCTGAGCGTTCAGCGTTCAGCGTTCAGAAAAAGCAAGAGCAAAAGCGCAGAGTACTCTTTCCTGAAACGAGGCAATGAAGCAGCTCTTGCTGTTAAGCTCTTTCTGAACGCTGAACGCTCAGCGCTGAACGCTAGAAAGGCCATACATCACTAAGAAAGAACCGACTTCCCCACCCGGCTGAATTAGAATCATGCGTCAAACCAACCCCACTATAGATAATCTGGGCATTGGCCACTTTTGAAGAGGATATTTTATTATCCAGGCCGACATCTCGACCGCGGATAATACCGGACAGCTGTATATATTCATCACCCTGGTTAATGGTAACCAGTTTTTCACCCTGTACTACCAGATTACCATTAGGCAAAACTTCTACGACCGTCACACCAATATTACCTGTTAAACTGTTTTTCTGTTCACTTTTACCTTTTGATTTAAAATCAGCGGTTGATTTTATATTAGCATTTAATGCCTGTAAAAGTTGATCAGCCAAGCCGATTCCTGTATCTGCAACCGCGTTACCTGTTGTTGCATCAGTTGATACAGCTTTACCAAATACCACAGGATTGGATAAGCCGATATTAGAACCTTTTTTATCCTCAGTTTTGGTCTCTTTCTTACCAGTGGTTTTTTCATCAAATACCACAGTCAGAATATCACCTACCCTATGGGCTTTTACAGTTTCAAATAAATTTATATTATTACTGTTTAAATAAATTGAACCGGTACTTTGCGGACTGGTAATAACTGCTGGTGGACGGACAGGTGCATATTTAGGATTATGAGCCAGCCGTTCATGCGCACACCCGGACAATAATAACAATATAATTCCCGGAAATAACAGTCGCTTACTAATCATAATATCTCTCACCAAAAGAATTTACTTAACGCTTTTATTATACATTCTGAGTAATATACTGCAGCATCTGATCGGCTGTAGATAACGATTTGGAATTCATCTCAAAGGTTCGCTGTGTTTCTATCAGATTAACCAGCTCCTCCACAGTGTTCACGTTTGAACTTTCCAGTGATCCCTGCAGTAAGGTGCCTCTGTTATCCTGCGCCGGAATACCGGTTGAAGGTGCACCACTGGAAACCGTTTCAAGAAACTGGTTATCCCCAATAGGCATTAAACCGGCCGGATTTACAAAAGTCGCTGTTTCAATAGTACCGACATTAGTAGGTGTTGTATTACCCGGCTCTAACGCCGAAACTGTACCATCAATACCTATGGTAACTGATAAAGTCTGTTCCGGCAGAGTAATAGCCGGTTCCAGAAGCATACCGTCAGAAGTGACAATACGTCCCTGTTCATCCACCTGGAACGAACCGTCACGGGTATAGGCTATATCACCATTGGGCCTTAAAACCTGGAAAAACCCATCTCCCTGAATGGCAATATCCAGAGCATTTTCTGACTGGATAATATTACCCTGCATATGCATCTTCTGTGTTGCTGCTACTCTTACACCCGTACCTAACATCAGGCCTGAAGGTAAGGTCGTATCCTGCGTAGCCTGTGCCCCCGGTTGCCGATAATTCTGATAAATTAAATCTTCAAATACGGCTCTATCTTTCTTAAACCCCGTAGTACTGGCATTAGCCAGATTATTGGAAACCACCTGCAACCGCAACTGTTGCGCATCAAGCCCTGTCTTTGCCACCCATAACGCCGGATTCATAATTCTCTCCTAATCTAAACCTTTATCTTTTAACACCTGTACAGGCTCTTTCTCAGCGCTCAACTCTCAACGCTCAGCGCTAACTACCCCTGCAGTCTCAATAACTGCGAACTGGAACGATCCATTTCTTCTGCTTTTTTCATTAATTTAACCTGCATTTCATACTGCCTGGAAAGACTGATCATATTGACCATTTCGCCAATAGGATTAACATTGGAACTTTCTACCATTCCTGTTACCAGTTTGACTGTTGCATCGGCTTCAGCAGGCTGACCATTATTCTGCACCAGCAGACCCGATTCATTCTTAATCATATTGTTTAAATCCGGCTTGACCAGTTTTAAACGCCCCACTACAGCTGTTGCATTATTCTCTGAATTTTCCGGAACAATAGTGATGGTACCATCAGCAGTAATATCAATTTTCCTTGCCGGTGGAATAGTCACAGGGCCACCATCACCCAGAACCGGCAAACCTGTGCCGGTAATTAACATACCGGTTTCAGTACGGCGAAAATTTCCAGCCCGGGTATAAGCCTCAAAACCATTTTTATCCAGTACAGCGAAAAAACCCTCTCCATCAATAGCCACATCCAGCGGATTTCCTGTAGAAATCATACTACCGGATTTAAAATCCGTGCCCGGATTCTCAGTCATGGAATACACCCGACTCGGCATGCCTTCACCAAACACCGGCTCACTTCGTGCTGCTGCAAAATCGGCACGAAATCCGGTGGTACTGGCATTAGCAAGGTTGTTCATATGCAGTTGCTGTTCAAGCATATTTTCCTTGGCACCAGACATGGCAAGAAATACAAAATTATCCATGTTAATTTACTCTTGTTGGTCACTGAATTTTGACACTTACGAATGTATCAATCATTTACCCATAACAATGCATTTATCACGCCAGTTTTGGTTTTATGCATAGCAGAATTTCTACACAGACAATGAGAATCCAGCTATTATTTAAATAAGTAAATTTTTGGGAGAGGACTGCTGAATTTTTAGATAGCAGATGAACGTGGGCAGAATACCCACGCTCAAAGAAGGTCATTTTAAATTTGGATTAAGGTTTGAGTAATCGTATCAGCCGTTGTAATGGTCTTGGCATTGGCCTGGAAATTACGCTGCGCTGTAATTAAATTAATAAGCTGTTCTGTTAGATTAACATTAGAATCTTCCAGTGCACCCGAATTTATCAGGCCCAGATTGCCGGCTCCCGGTGTATTAATCACACCGGCACCTGAAGAAAAACTCTCTGCCCAGTAGTTATCCCCTAACTGGCTTAAACCCTGGTTATTGGTAAAACCAGTTAAAATAACCTGGCCAAGATTATTAGACTGCCCATTGGTAAAACGGGCGGTAATAACCCCTGACTGATCAACATCCAGGCCGGATAATTGTCCTGTTGTATAACCGTTCTGGGTTAAATTAGTGACCCCGAAATCTGCACCGAACTGTGTTAATCCCGTAAGGGTATATGTAACAGGCTGGGGTGTTGTTGCTCCTGTAGTTGGTGTAGCAGAAAAATTGATTGTCGAAGCAGAGGTCAGTGCACCGGTGGGACTGAATGTTACGGTATCGGGCGCTGCAAAGTTATCATTTGTACCGCCCAGGGCATCAGTATATTCAATCCCCAAACGCCATAAGTTATCTGTTGGAGGAGTATTACCATCATTATACTTCTGAAAATACATAGCAACCGTTAATGGATTACCTAAAGAATCATAAGCGGTAAACGCTGTCGTATGAGTATAAGTCGTTGGATCAGCAGAATCTATAGTAGTACCATTAGCAATCATGGGACTGGAGGCATCCAGATTTGCAAAAATTTCAGCCGTTGAAGTAGCTAAGGGATCAATACTGGTATTAGATAGCTGCAGGTTGGTAATATTACCCGTATCAATAGCATTTGAAATGGGATCCACACCATAACCTTTTAAGTTAGAGCCACTGTTATCAACAATAAAACCATCCTTATCTACTTTAAACTGACCATTTCGGGTATAAACCCGGTTTCCTGATACATCATCCATAGTAAAAAAACCTTCCCCAGTTATACCCAGATCAA
>JALVDE010000426.1 GCA_027009375.1 Gammaproteobacteria bacterium | reverse complement strand
TGCTTATCCCATTTCTAAATGGATACCTCGCTATAATGAAAAATCGTTTTTTATTTTCCTGTTTTCTGATCCTGTTATGCACTCTGAGTCTGCCAGGTTATGCTGTTGATACAGATAATATGGCCGTCTCACTGGTCAGTGAGAAAAAAATCAGGGACAAGATTGCTGAAATAAAAGACACCAAGGTTCTGGATGATGAGGCCAAAAATAACTTATTGAGTGTTTATAGTAAAACCCTTGATAATCTTGATGCTTTAAAATCTTATCAGGCTCAGACTGCCTCCTACCAGAAGTTAATAAAAACAGCACCGGATGAAATCAAAAAATTAAAAAAAGAAATCGCCAGGGCTGAACAGAAAAGGAATAAGCCAGTATTTAAACCGGGGGAACTCAAGCGGCATGGCCTTTTAGAATTAGAGCAGATGCTGAACTCGGAGTCGGCCAATCTGACGGCAGTGGAGACGCGGTATTCCGATTTAAAACAGACCCTCGAACGTGAGTCAGGCAGTGCGGAAATGGTACGCAAACAGCTTATTGATGCCAATCATAAACTGGAATTGTTGCTGGATGAAAAAAATCAGCCGCAAACGGGTATCTCAGATGAACAGAAGCGTGCCAATAAGTGGTATCTTGATACCAGTATTGCAGCTTTGCGCAGTGAATTAAAAATGCTGGATCAGCAACTGCTTAGTCTGCCGGTGCGCCTGGAATTACTGGAACAGAAGAAAAATAATAGTGCTTTAAAATTAAAACGCCTTAAGCAGAAGGTGGCTGAATTACAGAAAATCGTTGAAGAAAAGCGCAGCAGTGATATTCAGAAAACTCAGGACATTACTCGCAGTGAACAGCAAAAAGCCGAAGGCAAGCATCCTATTATTCTCAAACTGGCCAAATCAAATAGTCAGCTCAGTGAGCAGATTAATGAAAAGAACCAGAAATTAAAAGAATATGAAAAGGATGAAAATAAAGTTGATGCGGAAACCCGGCGCATTATGGAGGCCTTTTCCAGCACCCGTAAAAAACTCAATATTGCCGGCCTGAACCAGGTTATGGGTGAAATGCTGCTGGAGCAGAGGAAGTCACTACCAGAAAAAAACCTGTATCTTAAGCGTATAGATAAACGGGAAAAATACATTGCCCGTTCTAATCTTCAGAAAATTCAATATCAGGAAGAGTTGAGAGAACTGTCTGATACCCAGGCCTATATTCAGAAAATGGTGGCCAGTCTTCCAGAGGATATTAAGCACAAGGTCGCTGAAGAACTTAAGCCCTTGCTGCAAACCCGAAAAAAATTATTAAAGAAAATTATTGAGCTTGATCGAAATTTGTTAAAGGCCGTTGCGGCACTGGATTTTATTGAGAAAAAATTACTCAAGGTCTCGGAACAGTATCGGCAACTTCTGGATGAGCACTTGTTCTGGTTACGCAGTGCGCCGGTTTTAAATGTAGATAATATAAAAAACATTCCTTCCCAGGTGCTGTTTTATATTTCACCAGCCAACTGGAATGTGTTTCTTAAAGATGTCTTACATACACTGAAAAATACACCCGTGACTTTTTCAGTCGTGATGCTGTTTATTATTATTCTGATTTCACAAAAAAGAAAATTTAAAGAAAAACTTATTGAGGCAGGGGAAAAAACCTGTCATACCTATTCAGACAGCCTTGGCCACACCTTCAGGGCATTGTTTTATACCCTGCTTCTGTCTTTACCTCTGTCAGTATTTGTTTTTCTGGCGGGTTTACAGCTGGAAAAAATGGTTTATGTTTCTGATTTTACCCATGCTATTGCAACGGGATTAATTATGGTAGCCCCGCCATTGTTTTTTATGCAGTTTTTCCGTTATTTATGTACCCATAAGGGCGTAGCGGAAGTGCATTTCAACTGGCCAGGGGAGCTGACTCACGGTTTAAACAAAGAATTACTGAGAATGATATTTTTTATTATTCCTTCTATTTTTGTAACCACGACTCTGGCCTATAAAGGGGCATCTGAAATTAATGGTGGTCTGGGCCGCCTGTCCCTGATTGTGGTGCTGGTGACTTATGCTATTTTTTATTATCGACTGTTTAAACCAGAAACCGGCCTTTTTAATATTATTGCCCGGAATAATCCCAGGGGGTTATACGCCCGTTATCAAAAATTCTGGTTTTATTTAAGTCAGCTTGGAATGCTTGCACTGATCATCTTAACTCTGGTGGGCTATGTTTATACGGCAGGGCAGCTGGCGATTAATATGATGCAGACCATTCATCTGATCTTTATTGTGATACTGGTTCAGCAGTTGGTTCTGCGCTGGCTGGTTCTTTCCCAGAGAAAATATGCTTTGCAACGGGCCAGAGAGAAACGCAGGGAAGCTTTAAAAAATAGAGACTCTGCTATTAAAGAAAATGATGACGGTATCCCGATATCTGAATTTGAAGAACCCGAAATTAATATTGCATCATTAAGCGAAGAGTCCAAAAAACTATTAAATTTTATACTGTTTATTGCCTTTTCTTTTGGACTATACCTGATCTGGTCTGATGTGTTTCCGGCATTAAATATTTTTCAGAAGGTAGAGCTCTGGCAGCATAAAGGCATGGTGGACGGTGTTGAAAAAATGATACCGGTCACTTTAAGTAATGTTATCTGGGCACTGGTTATTATTATTATCACTTTAATTGCCGGGAAACGCCTGCCTGCTATTATAGAAATACTGATGATTCAGGCTAAAGTACATTCCGGCAACCGTTATACCATCACTACCCTGATTAACTACACCATTATCGGCATAGGCTTTTTTATTGTAGTAAATATGCTTGGAGTGGACTGGGTGCAGCTTCAATGGATGTTTGCGGCTTTAAGTGTGGGTATCGGCTTTGGTCTGCAGGAAATTGTGGCCAACTTTATCAGCGGTATTATTCTTTTATTTGAACGGCCTATACGGGTAGGGGATTATGTTTCAATTGGGGAAAATGAGGGTACAGTCAGCCGGATACGTATCCGTGCTACGACTATTATGACCCGTGATCGTAAGGAGTTACTGGTTCCCAATAAGGAATTTATTACCGGTCAGCTACTCAACTGGTCATTGTCCGATCCCGTTGCCCGTCTCAAAATTCCTGTGGGTGTGGCTTATGGCAGTGATATACCGCTGGCACGGCAATTAATGCTGGAAGCGGCCAGGGAAAATGAGCTGGTTATGACCGAACCTGAACCCCGGGTACTGTTTCTGAATTTTGGTGATAATACTCTGGATTTGCAGTTGCGCTGCTTTATCGGCAATGTGGATTATCGTCGGGCTGTTACCAGTGAAATCAATGAAGCGATTAATAACAAATTTATTGAGGCCGGAATTTCCATTGCCTTCCCTCAGCGCGATGTGCATCTGGATATTTCACAGCCAATCGATATTCGTTTGCAGGATGACAAAACATAATGCGTTTTATTTTAACTTTTCTGTTTCTGTTTGCAGGCAATTCAGTGCTTTATGCAGATACCCTGACTATGAAGGATGGGTCTGTCCTAAAAGGTCAGGTGGAATCGCAGGAAGGAAAATCCCTGTTTTTTAAGACCTCTTATGCGGGTACCATTAAAATAAAATGGGATCAGGTCAGTAAACTGGAAACAGAACAGCCTGTTAAAATTATGCTGGTGACTGATGAGGTGATTGAATCCCGTTATATCAATAATATTGAAAACGGCATCAGTCAGATTAAAAAAGAGGGTGAAGAATGGAAAACAGCCTTTAAAACAGACAATGTTGCTTATATCAACCCAGATCCCTGGCGTCTGGGGCAGGGCTTTAAAATCAGCGGACGGGCTAATTTTTCCCTTAAATCACAGCATGGTAATACTATTAAGGATGAGCTGGATATGGACGGAATTATTGAATTTCGTAGTCTGACTGAGCGTTATACTTTCAGCGGTAATCTGGAGCATGATACCAATAAAGACCGCACAACAGCGGATAACTGGATATTCGGCGGTAAATACGATTATTTTACAACCAAACAAAGATATTATGGTTTACAGCTTGTTTTTGAACGGGACAAATTTACCGACCTGGATCTGCGGGTGACATTTGGTCCCCATGTGGGACACCAGTTTTATGAAAGCAGGGCCCTGAATCTGGGGGTGGATATTGGTATGGTCAAGGTGGATGAAAATAACATCGAGACTAAAGATAAAGACTATCTGGCCATGGACTGGAATGTGAATTACGATCAGTTTGTCTGGGACGATACTGTCCAGCTCTATCATAAAGATAATGGCTTATGGGACTGGGAAAAATCCAGTAAAGTCGTTATTAACAGCTGGACCGGTTTTCGTATTCCTCTTAATTCCGGTATTGTAGCCAGTGCTGAAGTAGAATGGGAATATGACAGTAAACCCAAAGACAATGTTTCCACTACCGATACCACCTACCGGGTCAAACTGGGCTACCAATGGTAACTCATTTCTTGTCATTGAATAATAAGCATTTTTTGTTTATATTTAAGGCAGTTGCAAGTTGTTGTCATTGGACGGAGTCAGGTCATTAATTCCAGAATTCTATTATGCCACGAATGTGATTTGCTGATTGAAAATCAGGATGTCTGTGAGGCCTGTAAAGTACAATGTCCCCGTTGTGGGCATATTCTTTATAAACAGAAACATAATACCATCAGCCGTAGCCTGGCTTATGCTTTAACCGCACTGATCTGTTTTTATCCTGCAGTAACCCAGCCAATTATGACCCTTGAAATGTCTGGCCTGTCACAACAGCAGAGTCTTATCAGCGGTTCGCTGATTTTATTGCAGGAAAAGTATTATGTGGTGGCTATACTGACCTTTCTAAGCAGTTGCCTTGTGCCCCTGTTTCGTTTATTGCTGCTTACTTATGTTACCCTGAGTATTACTCTGAACTATTATCATAAAAGTCTTATCTGGTCTTTTCGACTATTTCATGAAATGGAAGAATGGGGCATGCTGGAAGTGTACATGCTGGGGATTATTGTGGCTGTAGTTAAACTGCTGTCCATGGCAGAAATTCAGCCGGGCTTTGGTTTATGGGCTTATGCAGCACTATTACTGAGTTCAATTCTGGCAACGACAGTGTTGAATCCTCATGAAGTATGGGATGCTTTACTGGAACGGAAAACGCGTGAGGAGCCCTGTTGATGGCCAGCAAAACCATCACGCCGGTTCTGCCTGATAAAATAATAACCGGTAAGGAAGCCGGGCTGGTATTATGTACTGAATGTCATAAGGTACATCGCTATATTCCAGATGCTGAACAGGAGTGTAAATGCTGTGGTGCAGAACTGCATCAGAGAAAACCTGACAGTATTAACCGTACCTGGGCTTTTTTAATAGCCTCCATGATTTTATATATTCCTGCCAATACCATGATGATTATGAATGTCGCCTACTTTGGTGTGGATGAACCCTCTACTATTATGGGCGGGGTGATTTTGTTATTGCAGATGGGCTCTCATGCTGTTGCTTTTGTGGTATTTGTGGCCAGTGTACTGGTGCCCCTGTTTAAAATGATCGGGATTATGCTTATTCTGTTTTCACTTAAATATAAAGTGAATATGACGGATCGGCAACGCATTAAGATGTTTCGGTTTATTGAATTTATTGGCCGCTGGTCAATGCTGGATATTTTTGTTATTTCCATTCTGGCCGCTCTGGTTCATATTACCGGGGTTGCAGAAATTACAGCCGGGCCAGCGGCAACTGCGTTTGGTACGGTGGTGGTTCTGACCATGCTGGCAGCCAGCAGCTTTGACCCCCGTCTGCTGTGGGATTATAAAAGAAACAATTATAAAAATACCGAATTAAACCAGGAACCGGCTGCGGATTAAAATCCATGAATACTTTTAAAATAAAAAAAACAGACTGATTATGAGCGATAATGAACAAGCGGATATAAATTCAGTGCCACTGGCACGTCCCAAAGTTAATTCCCGGCGCAGTTTTTCGCCCATCTGGATCCTGCCTATTGTGGCTCTGCTGATTGGGCTGGGGCTGATTTTTGAAAGTTATCTTAATGCCGGCATTATGATTACTTTAAAAGTACGTACTGCCGAAGGTATTGAGGTTGGAAAAACTAAGGTCTTTTACAAGGGTATTACGACGGGGGTTGTGAAAAGCTATGAGGTAGCGGATGATCTGCAGCATGTCATACTGCATATTGAAATGGATAAACGCACCGAACCCTATCTGAATGAAAAAGCCAAATTCTGGGTGGTAGAACCGCGTATTTCCCTGTCTGGTGTATCCGGCCTGGATACTATTTTAAAAGGTCGTTATATCGCCATCGACTCTGAAAAAGGTGAGGCCCGCAAAAGAGATTTTGTGGCTCTGGATATGGCACCACCGCCTTCTGGGAAAACACCGGGACTGCATATAAAACTGCGTCTGAATCGACTGGCATCCGTGGACAGAGGCACCGTAGTCTTTTACAAGCAGGTACCGGTGGGAGAAGTTATTAATTATACTCTGGAAGAAAATGACTCCGAAATACACGCCTGGGTCGTGATCCGTCCCGAATATGCTCACCTGGTTAAAGAAAATTCCCGTTTTTATAATGTCAGCGGTATCAGTATTAAGGCCGGTTTAAGTGGGGTAGAGATTAAAACGGAATCCCTGGTTTCTCTGCTGGTAGGGGGCATTGCCTTTACCACTCCGCTGGAGGAAAAACCGGCACAGCAGGCCAGACACGGTTCCCTGTTTTTATTATATGATGATTTTGAAAGTGCCCGTGTGGGTATCCCGGTAATATTGCGATTTAAAAATATTGATTCCCTGGCAGCCAATCAGACCAAAATCAAATATCAGGGGCAGGTCATCGGTCGTCTGGGTAAATTTGCCTATGACAGGAAGACCAATGAAAGTATCTGTGTCGCAAAACTGTCTCCGCTTGTGGCTGATGTATTGACGGAAAACACCCAGTTCTGGATTGTTAAACCCAGTGTCAGCATTTTAAAAATCAGTGGCCTGGATGCTCTGCTGGAAGGTAATTACCTTGAATTACGGCCTTCAGGTACCGGCAAGAAAAGTCGGGAGTTTAAAGTTTATGAATCGGTTCCACCGTTGCCGGCCAGCATGCCTGGCTTACACTTCACTATAGAATCAAAGGAACTGGGTTCTATCAGTAAGGATACCCCCCTGTATTACAAAAATATCAAAGTAGGTAATATTGAGGCTTTTAAATTGGCAGAAGACAATGAAAAGGTAAAATTGCAGGCCTATATTAAGCCGGAGTTTGCCCATCTGGTCACTGAATCAACCCGTTTCTATAATGTCAGCGGAGTTAATATCAAAGGCGGTCTGACGGGTATAAAAGTGACAACAGAGTCCATTGCTTCGCTGCTTTCCGGCGGTATTGCTTTTTATACACCCAGCTATAAGAAAAGTGACATTAAGGCCAAAAACGGTGATGTATTTCCACTCTATGACAGTTTTGATGATGCCAAAGCGGGTATTGAGGTATCACTGATCTTTGATGATACCACCGGACTGACTGCCGATGTTACCAAGGTTATTTATAAAGGCATTGTGCTGGGTGTAATTAAAAAAATCA
>JALVDE010000425.1 GCA_027009375.1 Gammaproteobacteria bacterium | reverse complement strand
AATAAATTCCTGGGCAAGTTTGAAAATCTGCTCATATTTAACAGGATTAAGCACAGCAATCTGTGCACCATTTAAACTGGCCTGTCTTATATGATGGCCCATAATCGGCTGTTCTTTACGGACATTGGAGCCAATCAGCAACGCGGCATTAAGGTTTTTAACTTCGGCCAGTTTCATACCCAGTCCCGGGAAACGGGGATCGGCATCCTGAGCGGAAAAGTCGGTCTGACGCAGACGGTGATCAATATTATTGCTGCCGATACCCCGCATGAGTTTCTGCAGTAAAAACATTTCTTCGGTGGTAGCAGAAGGTGAACAGACGGCTCCCAGTTCACTGGCATCGGATATGGCTTTCAGGCCGTTAACGGCAAACTGCAGGGCATCATCCCAGCTGGCTTCCTGCCATTGACCGTTCTGTTTGATCATGGGTGTGGTCAGGCGATCCGCACTGTTAATACCTTCAAAGCTGTAGCGGTCACGATCCGAAATCCAGGTATCATTAATCTCATTATTTTCCCGGGCAATGACCCGCTTAATCACACCGTTTTTGGTCTGGACATTAATATTAGAGCCAATGCAGTCATGGGCTGCTACGAAATCATTGCTGGCCAGTTCCCAGACCCGATAGGTGAAACGGGAAACTTTGGAGGTGAGCGCGCCCACCGGACATAAATCAATAATATTACCGGACAGTTCTGAGTCGATACTTTTTTCTATATAAGTGCCGATTTCCATCCAGTCGCCACGACCGGTAGCACCCATTTCACGCATACCGGCAATTTCCTGTCCAAAACGGACACAGCGGGTACAGTGAATACAACGGGTCAGTTCGGTAGCAATCAGCGGGCCGATATTTTTATCTCTGACTACCCGCTTTACTTCATGGTAGTCGGATTTATCTTTACCATAACCCACGGAAAATTCCTGTAAATCACACTCACCACCCTGATCACAGATAGGGCAATCCAGTGGGTGGTTAATTAACAGAAATTCCATAACCGCCTGTTGAGCCGCCAGAGCTTTGGTGGATTTGGTATTCACCACCATGCCGTCAGTAATCGGTGTGGCGCAGGCAGGAACAGGCTTGGGCGCTTTTTCCACTTCCACCAGACACATACGGCAGTTAGCGGCAATAGACAGGTTTTTATGATAACAAAAACGAGGTATGGCGATATCTGCATTATCAGCTGCTTCTATCAGCATCTGACCCTGCTCGGCCTGAACCTGTTTTCCGTTAATTGTAATTGTTACCATATTTAAGTACTCGTTAATCTTATCTTGTTAAGTCAGCCGCTAATACTATTTTTAGCCGCTAAAGTTAATAATTACTTACTGCCCGGTCCGACCATGCATTTTTTATGGTCAATATGATATTGAAACTCATCACGATAATGCTTGAGGAAGCCTTTTACCGGCATGGATGCGGCTTCACCCAGGGCACAGATGGTGCGGCCCATAATGTCACCGGCCACTTTATCCAGCAGATCCAGATCTTCCTGTCTGCCCTGCCCGTGCTCTATTCGATGCATCACGCGGGACAGCCAGCCGGTACCTTCACGGCAGGGTGTACACTGACCGCAGGATTCTTCGTGGTAGAAATGAGATAAACGGGCCAGAGCATTAACCATGCACATCTGATCATCCAGAATAATTACGGCACCGGAACCCAGCATAGAACCTGCTTTGGAAATGCCGTCATAATCCATGGTGACATCCATCATTTGCTCGCCGGGAATAACCGGAGATGAACTACCACCCGGGATAACGGCTTTTAACTGATAGCCGTCTTTCATACCGCCGCACATTTCCAGTAATTCTGAAAACGGGGTACCCATATTGATTTCATAGTTACCA
>JALVDE010000424.1 GCA_027009375.1 Gammaproteobacteria bacterium | reverse complement strand
GGCCTGTTCTGTCAGCTTTCTTTCAGTCAGATCCTGTAAAATAGCAATAAACACCGGCTCATCATTCATAACCGCTGCGGTCAGAATAATTTCTGCTGGAAAAGCTTCACCATTCATGCGTTCAAATACCAGCTCGTATTGCTGATAACCACTCTGTCCAGCCTGCTCCATCAACTCATTGATAATATCGTAAGCCGCCCGTCCATCCGGCTGAATTGGCTGAGCCAGGGAATACAGATATGAACCCAGTACCTCATTTTTATCTCTAATTCCAAACAAAGCCAGAAAAGCATGATTACAATCCTGTATACCGTCATCAGAACACAGTAAGTTTGCCTGGGATGAACTTTCAAACAGTACCCGAAACTTTTCTTCTTCCCGTTTCCGCTCAGTAATATCATGGGCCATACCTTCCAGGGCAATAATACGGCCTTTTTCATCCTTAACCGGTACCTCAATAACTTCAAAGCGTAACGCTTCACCGGTACGGTTACGGATCTCCATTTCAAAGGCTTCCTGCTGCTCTCCTCTGAAACTTCGCTCAATCAATTCTGCTGCTTTTCTATTAAGTGGGTTGTCCGTTACATATTCTCTGAAAAAATTCTGAAATTCATCCGGTGTATAACCCAGAATTTTTTCTACTGATGGACTGACATAGGATATCTGACCGCTTTTATCATGGGTAAAATAGAAATAACGGCCCTTAAGCCCCTGTACCATGCGACTGAAACCTTCTGAACGGGCCTTACGGATATCCTGTTCCCGTTTATTCAGTCGTGCTGCCATATCGGTAAAACTTTCTGCCAGCAGACCAATTTCATCATTGCTGTTGACTTCCACCACGGCATCCAGATTACCTTCGGCAACAGATTTTACACCGGCGGTTAAACGCGCCAGTGGCTGGGTGATTTTGCCTATAACCAGCCAGACAGTCACCAGGATCAATAATAAAGACACCAGCAGAACCACGGCTATACGAATGCCTTCGTGACGAACCCTCGCCAGTACCACATCCTCCGGAACCCGAACCGCAATACTCCACTGGGTACTGGCAATAGGATGAAAGGCGACCCATTGGCGAGTGTCCGTATCCCAGCCATTGAGCTTCATCACACCGCGCTGACCGGAAGTCATTTTATCCGCCAGCTCCTTAATTAAAGGACGATGGTATTTTTCTGCATCCTTATAGATGGAATTGGTCATAATCTGTGAAGGGTCGGGATGATAGATATAATCCCCTTTGTGGGTAATAATAATAATATCCATCTCCGTATCTACCCGCTGATCCACATTCTGTTCCAGGATCTCCAGCTGAACATCCACTGTTGCAACCCCCCTGAACTTGCGTTGATAAAAAAACGGGACAGCATAGGTGGCCATAATAATATTACCTACACCCTTATCAAAATAAGGATCGGTCCAGATGGGATGCCGGGACAGTTTTGCCTGATCCCACCACTGCCAGTGCCCGGAGGTATAATCGGTAATATCGGCAATATCCAGGGTCTGAATTCTGCGTCCCATACGATAGGCATAAGGAGCAAACAGTTCATTGTCATATTCCGGATCACGTTCAAAAGCAATGGCGCTGCCGTAAACAATCCGGTTATGCCGTAGATTGGATTTAACCTGGGCAAACAGCTGATGATCGGGGATATTGGGGTTCTGCTCAATAATGGCAGCCGTAGAACGGGCTATCTGTGCCGACTCCCGTAAATAGCCGGAAAATACCCCGGCATATTGCTGAGTCACACGACGCATCACTTCTTCTACATCCTGAATAGAATGCAGATGGATCTGATAAACACCAAAGCCAAAGATCAGCAAGTAGATCACGGCAATGGGTAAAACCGTCAGCAAT
>JALVDE010000423.1 GCA_027009375.1 Gammaproteobacteria bacterium | reverse complement strand
AAGCTGCCCGTGCGGCTGGTTTTCAGATTATCTGTATGAGTTACGGCTATAACCACGGTGTGGATATCCGTGAGGCTAATCCTGATGCGGTGATTGACTCAATGGTGGAATTAAAAGAGCTGTTATAACTTTCTAAAACTCATATAAAAATACCAAACATGAATTTACTCAATAACAATCAGTTAAAAGAACGATGGTGGCGTTAAACATTAACTTAAACAGTTAAACTGAAACATACTGTTATAAAAAGTGTTATAAAAAACACCACATCTAAACTAAATTATTATTGAGTAGCTTATGTCTATTGTCACTAAAGAACAATTTACCAGACTGGCCGGGGAAGGCTATAACCGCATCCCGGTGGTTTATGAAATCCTCGCCGATCTGGATACCCCTTTAAGCGCCTATTTAAAACTGGCCGAAGGTCCGTATTCCTATCTTCTGGAATCGGTACAGGGCGGTGAAAAATGGGGCCGCTATTCTATTATTGGCTTACCCTGTCAGACCATTATTAAAGTTCGTAATGAACAGATCCAGGTAGTGGAAAATAACCAGGTTATAGAAGAGCTGACAGAATCCGATCCTCTGTCCTGGATAGAACAGTTTCAGGCCCAGTACAGGATCCCGGAGCATTTATCCGAACAAAGTAATCTGCCCCGTTTTACCGGCGGTCTGGTGGGCTATTTTGGCTATGAAACCATTGGTTATATCGAACCACGTTTAAAAAATACCAGCAAGGATGATCCCCTGGGGACTCCGGATATTTTATTAATGGTATCTGAAGAGGTTCTGGTATTTGATAACCTTAGTGGCAAGCTGTACCTGATTGTGCATGCCCATATGGATGCCGATACCGATATTGAACAGGCCTGGACACAGGCTACCCAGCGTCTTAAGGAACTGGCCCTGCGTCTGCGCAGTTCTGATACCGCCTATAAGCCCCATACTCAGGTTACAAAGGTCAGGGAAGCTGACTTTGTATCCGGTTTTACTCAGGACGGCTTTGAAAAAGCTGTAGCTCGCATTAAGGAGTATATTGTGGAAGGGGATGCCATGCAGGTGGTTATATCCCAGCGTCTGTCTATACCCTTTAATGCCCCGCCGCTGGATCTGTACCGGGCTCTGCGCAGTCTGAACCCATCCCCTTATATGTATTTTCTGGATCTGGATGAGTTTCATATTGTTGGCTCATCACCGGAAATTCTGACCCGGGTGGAAGACGGTAAGATCACCGTTCGTCCTATTGCCGGTACTCGTCCCAGAGGTAAAACAGAAGCTGAAGACAGACAACTGGAACAGGACTTATTATCCGATCCCAAAGAACTGGCTGAACATTTGATGCTGATTGATCTGGGGCGTAACGATGCTGGCCGGGTGTCAGAAATCGGTACCGTAAAACTGACGGATAAAATGATTATTGAGCGTTACTCTCATGTTATGCATATTGTTTCCAATGTAGAAGGTGAGCTGAAAAAAGATATGAGTGTCATGGACGCCTTAAAAGCCACGTTCCCGGCCGGTACGGTCAGCGGTGCGCCGAAAATCCGTGCCATGGAAATTATTGATGAACTGGAGCCGGTGAAGCGGGGTATCTATTCCGGTGCAGTGGGCTATATCTCCTGGTCCGGCAATATGGATACCGCCATTGCCATCCGTACTGCCGTCATTAAAGATAAACAACTGCATATACAGGCAGGGGCCGGTATTGTGGCTGATTCCATACCCAGAAATGAATGGGATGAAACCATGAACAAGGGGCGCGGCGTTTTCCGTGCCGTGGCTATGGCGGAATGCGGGCTGGACTCCAATGTTAACAGTCAGTGCGGGGAGGAATAATTATGCTGGTAATGATTGATAATTACGACT
>JALVDE010000422.1 GCA_027009375.1 Gammaproteobacteria bacterium | reverse complement strand
CTTACCAGATCAGCAAGTTGTGCAATGGTTGAAATGGCTTCAAAATAGGCACTGTTTGTCTCTGCTGGTTTGCCTGAGTTTGTTATTACCGTTTGTCCCTGAATACCTACTTCAGGACCTGATTCGTGTTCAGAACTACCTTTCGCATGTGAGAAACCTTCCGGACTATTACATAAGTCCACTCCAAAGAGCAGTTGTTGTTTTATACCCATGTGTATTGCCAAAAGAATAGCTGTATTGGTTACTGTTGGGCCAACTCCATTAATATTGTCTGTATTGAGCTTTGAACTCCAGGGCAGCAGATTACCCAGATATACGTTTTTACCTAACCAGTTGCCCAATAATTGTGGAGACACATGGTATTGATTAACCAGAAGGGTGTTTTTTTCATAAAAATAAATTTCTTTACTGACATTAAAATTAGATATATGCGGGTCAACAGAAACCAATATATCCGGTTTTATTCGGGTTTGTATTAAACGACGGGCAATCCTTGATACTGCAATAATCAGATATTGTTCCTGATGTTCCTCAATCCAGGGGATATACTTATCCAGGGAAGGGCCGCCAGCAAGAATAAGTGCAGATTTATCTTTATAGTAATCTTTTAGCAGAACGGCAGGGGTATGGTTTTCAGCCAGATTTTCCAATTGCCTTTGAGTAAAAATTTTACTGCCTAATTGTGATTGATATTGCCACTTCAGATGGCTGATTTTTGCTTCTATCGACTGACAGAGTGTCAAATATTGACTAAGATAATAATATTGTGCAGCAAATGATTTAATATGAACTACTTTATTTAACATAAAGTAGATTTCCAGTCCTACTTTCTGGGCTTCTTCTTCCCAGTTTTCTTCAGTCGTAACAATTATTTTCTCATGATCCTCAAGGTTGTATTGATCATGTATAATTTCGATAACTTCCGGAAGTTCTATAAATAACCAGGTTGTACCTTTGGGAATGGGCTGTTTTAAAAGTTGTTTGACCAATAAGCCTGAATCCGTCCCGGAAATAATATATAAGGTATCTTGTGAGTCAAATGTATCACCATAATCACGCTTAAAACTGGTCTCGTAGTCTATTTGCTCGAATAACTTATGATTAACAGAAAATAAATATTGATCCCCAAACTGATTGCTTATAAGTTTTCCTATTTTCGTTTCATTCTCTAATTCAATCACGGTTTGCTTTCCGGGCTTTTATTGATGATTTGTAAAATAAAGCATAAATTGTACCAGATCAATAATTTCTAAAATAAAAAAATCTTAAAAAAAAAGAGTTTTTTCTAAAGAAATTATCCAGACCGACGCTAACATAACCAAGAAGCGGTGAATATTCCAGTTTGAGAGTATATCCGCATAACAAAAATCTCCACAAGTCATTGTTTTTAAATAATGTGGAGCATATCATAGGAGTAGCTATCATGGCTCAAGTAATTAACACAAATGTACCTTCTTTAAGTGCACAAAATCAGTTAAACCGTACTAATAAAGGGCTGGCACTGGCTCTGGAAAGATTATCATCAGGTAAACGCATTAATAGTGCAAAGGATGATGCGGCAGGTATAGCCATTGCATCACGTTTTACCGCTCAGATTCGCGGTTATAATCAGGGTATTCGAAATGCATCAGATGCTATTTCTCTTTCTCAAACAGCAGAAGGGGCTCTGGATGAAATTTCCAATAATCTGCAACGTATTCGTGAACTGGCTGTACAATCTGCAAATGCAACCAACAGTTCTACAGACCGGGCTGCTCTAAATACTGAAGTTTCACAGCTGAAAGCTGAAATTGCCCGTGTAACCAATACCCAGTTCAATGGTATTGCCGTAATTGGTGCCGGTGCTACTTCCTTCGCGTTCCAGGTGGGACCAAATAATGTTACTTCTGTTGATCAGATTAAGGTAACGACCACTAATACCACTCAATTAAGTGGTTATACCGATGTAGTAACTAATGGTGGAGTTAATACAGCAGCTAATGCACTATCAATGATTGGTAATGTCGATACCTTACTGGCAGCAGTTAACACCCAGAGGGCAACTTTAGGTGCGGTTCAGAACCGTTTTGATTCAGTTATCCGTAATAGTGAAAATGCTGTTGAAAATCTGTCTGCATCTCGTAGTCGTATTGAAGATGCCGATTTTGCTAAAGAAACCGCTAATCTGACCAAGTATCAGATTCTGCAACAGGCCGGTGTATCAGTACTATCACAGGCTAATGCACTGCCACAAAGTGTTTTAGGTCTGTTAGGCTAAGCTATGATTTCCTGAACTTCATTTTGAAGTTCAGGTTCTTCAAGGAGTAAGACAATGGTTGACTTGACTATAAGTACAAAGTTGCCGGCTGTTGATACAGCCAGTAGCTTTGTGCCTAAAATTCAATCTCAGGCTCTCCAGAATAGTCAAAAGACTGATAGTAGTGATAGTAAGGACAAAGTGGATCAGGCAAAGCAGAAGCGGCAAGAAGTTGCCTCTGAACGGTTTGCCGATAGCAACCAGAAATCATCACGAGAAGAACTGGATGAAACTATTAGTCAATTGAACAGTTCTTTACAGAATATTCAAAGAAATCTGGAGTTTAGCGTTGATAAGGAAGTAGGGATGATTGTTATCAATGTTAAGGATAAAAATACGGATGAGGTGCTCAGACAGATCCCCTCAGAAGAATTTTTGGAATTGGCCAGAAATTTGCAAGATGCAAATGAGAGACTGAACGAAGGTATTGAAACTCGCTCTCAACCCCCGACTTTCAGTGAAGGGGTTTTTTTGAAAACAAAAGTTTAAACTTCTGTTTTCAGTAAATATAAATTCTAGTTTTAAAGTTGGAGGAGAACAAATGGCTTTGGCATTAGGTGGCGTCAATCTAGATGTGCAAGGACTTGTCTCTCAGTTAATGGAAGTTGAGAGTCGTCCTCTCCAGCGACTTCAGGCAAAAGAAAATGAGTATCAGTCTCAGTTAAGTGCTTTTGGACGTTTAAAAAGTGCCTTGTCTGCGTTTCAGACTTCAATGGGAAATCTTGGTTCCCTGGATAAATTTGAAGTTTATAAAACCTCCACATCAGAATCCAGTACCGATCAGAGTTTTACTGCTACAGTAGACAGTAATGCCTCTCCAGGTGTTTTTTCAATTGATGTGCAAAATCTTGCCAGAGCCAATAAATTTGGTTCTACTTCGGCTTTTGCTGATACCGATACTACGACTATTAGCACCAATGCATTTTTAGATATAGGTGATGGTACTAATTCACTATCAATTGATATTAACGGAATGACCCTGGCTCAAGTTCGCGATAAAATTAACCAGGCTGCAGAAAGTAATGATGTCGGGGTTTCGGCGTCTATTATTCAGGAAAGTTCCAGTTCTTTTCAACTGGTGTTAAGTGCCACTGACACAGGCCTTGCTAACCAGATTTCAGTAACATCGACCGGTGATGCAGTTACCCAGCTTGATCTTTCTGAGAAACAGACAGCACTGGACGCAACGGTTCTGGTCGATAATGCTTATACTATAACCAGTGCCACGAATAATATTGATGATGCAATTTCAGGAATTTCACTCAATTTATTAAAGAAAAGCAGTGCGCCGGCCGACTTAATAGTAGAGAGAGATATTGAGGCGGTAAAAAAGTCCATTGGCAGTTTTGTTTCAGGGTTCAATACCTTATTAAGCACCTTAAATGCCCTTAAGAAAGATGGGCTGGAAGGGGACAGTATAACCAATAGCGTACTGTCTGCTATCCGTAATGAATTTAATAGTAGTGCAGGTTTAAATACTGCATTTAATTATCTCTCTGAAGTTGGTATTACCAGTAATGCCAAGACGGGAAAACTTGAACTGGACAGCGAAAAGCTGGATAAGGCTGTTGCTCAGGACTATGAGGCTATTTCCCAGTTATTTGCTAATGATAATAAGGGTATTGCATTCAGGTTAGAAGAAAAAATGAATGATTACCTGAGTTTTGACGGACTGATTAAAACCAGACAGGAAGGCTTAAGGGCTCGTATCGACTATAATGGTGATGAACAGTTTCGAATGGAATATCGCTTGGAACAGATTGAAGCGAGATTTTTAAAACAGTTCAGTGCTCTGGATTCAATCATCTCTCAGTCCAATAACACCAGTGCTTATTTATCACAGCAATTAGCAAACTTACCGGGTTTTGGTGGTAAAAAGTAGTGAAAAATAAGTTTTTCAGTCATCTTTTTATGCACTTTTATTAATGTACTTTGACAATAAGATTTTAAGTTTTGAAGGATAATTTTATGAATTATGCAAATAACCATAATGCCATGAGCCAGTATGCCCAGGTGGGTAATCAAAGTACGGCTGCATTTGCAAATCCACATCGATTAATACAAATGCTGATGGAAGGTGCACTGGAAAAAATTTCCAAAGCCAAAGGATTTATTAAAAACAAAGATATAGCCAAAAAAGGCGAACATATTGCCTGGGCCATTTCAATTATTGAAGGGCTGAGAGTCAGCCTTGATCACAGCCAGGGTGGTGAAATATCCAAAAACCTGGAGTCGCTGTATATTTATATGAATGCCCGTCTGACGCAGGCCAATCTTGAAAATTCAATTGGGATGCTTGATGAGGTCACGGATCTGCTGCTGGATATTAAGTCAGGCTGGGATGCAATACCTCAGGATGTTATTGAAAAACATGCTAATAGTGCTGCCGGTCAAACACCGGATAGCCTGGCTAAAGTAAGAATTTAAATTTCAGAGAACATCTCGTTATGTTAAAACAGACATCTCAGGAATTAAATGATATTCAAAATCTGAGTAATACTATCCTGTCACTGGCCGAATCAGATGACTGGGACAATATTCCGGGTATAGAACAACAAAGAGATAATCTAATTCGTCATTTTTTTGAAAATCAGGACTTTAATGCCGGTGACAGGGATATTATTGAACAGACCATTCAATCTGTATTACAGATTAATAAAAGGGTTACTGTTCTGGCTGAACAGAAAAAAATCACTATAAATGCACAAATGCAGGATTTAAGAAAAAGACAGAATGTAAACTCTGCCTATCTGCAAAATAAGTAGTGTTCTGGTGGTATACTGCTATTGAGTATTGGTTACCGGGATAGTGAGAAAAATATCATAATCCAGGTTTTTAATAGAACGTTGTACACCCTTTTTTGAATTAAGGTTGATAAACAAAGGCTCTGTTACATTACCGCTGATCAGGGCAAACCCTTCTTTCTGAATATTTTCAGCGCCATCCTCAGCACCGGTAATAATAACCATAACTGCAATTTCATCGGTACTGTTAGAATCCAGCAGTTGATAATCTTTTTCTGGTAATGCCACTTCATAGGAAAAACCCACCAGAGACGGATCAATAATCGTATAAGCCTTATCCGGATTCTCAACTGACTGCAGCCAGAAAACCACGGGACCAGGTTCTGAATCTTCTTTATGAAACAGTTTAAAATCCTTAATTTCCGGGTCGTTTAACAGACCTTGAGGGAAATGAATAATACTATCCTGTTCAATCTCTTGCGAACCAAAGCGGGTGGTTTCTATTTTCATTGTGGACCTTAATAATTGTAATTATTGGGTTAATAATTGTATTTTTTATTACTACTCTGTATTAAAAGGTAATTTAATTCATAAGTTATTATTTTATAAAGACTATTATTACTTATAACTAATAATCTGTCTAGTTTTCTTTATTCTTCTGAATTATTCTGTTTTGATCTTTAAACCATTCCCAGGTAATGCTTAGTGCTTTTTTAAGGGAAGTTGAGGGTTGAAAATCAAAAAGTTGGCGTGCTAATGTATAGTCACCAAAGTTTTTTTCTACTTCTCCGGGTCTTCGTGGTAAAAGTTCTATGGGATAATTACTAACACCAGCAACTTCACATATACTTTGTGCCAGTGACCTGACAGAGACTTCCTTTCCACTAGCAAGGTGAACCGGGGTAAAGCCGGGCAGGTTTTTTTCATAGGCCTGAATGATGCCATTGCATAAGTCATCTATAAATAAAAAGTCCCGTGTGGCAGTACCATCACCATATATGGTTATATTTTGATTATTTAATATGGATTTCATAAACGCGGTAACAGCGCCTTTTTTATGCCAGCTAACAGGGCCAATAACATTGGCAAAACGAAGTGCTGTAATATTCATATCGTAGGCATGAGCAAAAGAGCAGCAATAAGCTTCACCGCATAATTTACCTGAGCCGTAAGGTGAAATGGGTTGAGGCAGTGAATTTTCATTGACTGGAGGGGGAGTGTTACCTATTAACGCTCCGCCAGTAGAAGCAAAAATGACTTGTTGAACGCCCGCTTTTCGACACTGATTTAATATATTAAAGGTGCCTCTGACATTAATATCAAAATTTTCTTCTGGTGATTCAACTGATTCAACAACTGAACCAAATGCAGCCAGATGAATAACTCCGTAAACCCCCTGCATAGCTTCTGCTACACTCTTTTGATCGCGAATGTCTGCTTCGATAAATCGTGCTTTGCAGTCTTTTATATAATCCAGACTTCCCTTTGATAAGTTATCTAAAATAATAACATCGTAGTTTTTCTGTTCCAGTTTCTTTACCAGGTTTGAGCCAATAAAGCCACAACCACCGGTGAGCAATAGTTTATTTTTATGCATAAATCAGTTATTCGGTTTGTTTTCTTCAGTCCAGTAAGAGACACAGGTAATTTTACTAACATCACAATTATGGGCATATTTCCTGGCGATGTCTGTGACTTCATCCATCAACCCTTTTTTTAGGGTAGTTGGTTTAAGTCCCATATCCAGAAAACATGAATTTTCTACGTACAGCTCATTTTCATCAGCTTCCTTGCGAGGATTTTTCTGATAATTAATTTTGGCTCCAGTAAGTTTGGAGATACATTCTGCGAGGTCTTTTACTGTATGTGTTTCAGTCATCTGGTTAAATATTTTTACTCGTTCACCTTTCTGAGGCGGGTTTTCAAGTGCCAGTTCAATACAACGGACAGTATCACGGATATGAATAAATGCTCTGGTCTGTCCGCCACTGCCATGTACAGTTAGGGGGTGATTAATTGCGGCCTGCATTAGAAAACGATTTAATACTGTGCCATAGTCTCCGTCATAATCAAAACGGTTAATTAATTTTTCGTCTAACAGGGTTTCATCCGTTTGAGTACCCCAGACTATACCCTGATGTAAATCTGTTACCCGGATACCATCATTTTGATTGTAAAAAGCAAACATTAATGCATCCTGTGTTTTGGTCATATGATATATGCTACCTGGAGCAGGGGGGTAGAGTATCTCTTTGTCTATTTCTTCACCATGGTCATTAGGTATTTTAATGGATAAATAACCTTCAGGAATTTTCATTCCCGCAGTCCCATAACCGTAAACTCCCATAGTCCCTAAATGGACTACATGTATATCTTGCTGAGAATCAACGATGGCACAAAGAATATTATTGGTGGCATTCAAATTGTTATCTACAGTATAGCGTTTTCCAAAGGCATTTTTCATTGAATAAGGTGCAGCACGCTGTTCTGCAAAATGAATAACCGCGTCAGGCTGAATCCTTTTAAATAGTTCAATAAGCTGATTATAGTTTTTTGATACATCAA
>JALVDE010000421.1 GCA_027009375.1 Gammaproteobacteria bacterium | reverse complement strand
GTTAATTAATGCCTGTTCCGGGTATAAATTATCCGGTGCATTGATGATATGAGTTAATAAATTGTGAAAGCCTTCCCTGTTAAAACGCTGGCGTTCCAGGTATTTGGCCTGCAGCAGATCAACCACCAGCAGCTTGTTGTGATTGGCCTTATTGGCAATGGCAAAATGTTCTTCAGAGAGTTTGTAGTTACCGCCCAGCATAGGAGATTTGCTGCCGTAGTAGGCACCAAAGAAAATATGGGCACCGCTCATATAAAAGTGTTCATCCAGCTCCAGAACCCGCTGCATCAGCATTACGGCTTTAGGCAGTTGGGCCAGGCTGGCAGCCTTATCGCGGTTTAAATCAATGGATTTGGCCCAGCAGGAGGCGGTCCAGAACAGGGCGGGCACACTGCTTTTACCCAATTTATCAATATCTTCCTGCAGGTTGTTCAGTTCGCCGTCCAGTACCCGGGCACTCAGGCCGTCTTCCAGCAGGGCATGACGGGCATGCAGATAGCCGCGATGATAGAGTTCTGCAGCCCGGACCGGGTCGGTATCTTCCACAAAACCAAAAGCGTAACCATAATAAGCCTGGGCTGCATAGAGACGCAGGCTTTCATTATTCGGATCGCTGATTAACATGCCTTCAATCAGGCTGATATTACCGGGAATGGCGGATTCTGCCAGTTTCAGATCGGTTTCCTGGTTTACTGCAATCACCCCGCCGTCAATCAGCGGCATAGCGGCACGAACCGTAAGCTGGTTGATGGAGCAGGCACTTAATGTGCTGATAATAAACAGGATAGAACCCAGTTGTAGAATTTTTTTCATAGTGTATTAATCATGCTTTTTTGAATCTGGCAGGAGATAATCTGTCTTATAAAAAGTATTTAAAGTAGTAAAAAAAGATATTACAGGTTAAACCTTCTGATATGGGTATAAGTATTAGAAAAAACTAATACAAGGTAGTGTTTTTATTGATAAAATTTCAGATACTAGAATATGAAAGTATAGCCTTTATTGCAACTGGTTTTTTTGTAAAAGTAAATTTTTAGAGGTTTTATTATGATTTTTATCAGTTCCTTTTAAAGTTTATAAATTGAGGTTTGGAATATCTTTAAATCATAATATTATGATTTAGAATAGGGTTTTTTTCAGAGCGGGTATGTTTTATTTACTCAGACGGATCTGCTGTTTCTGTTCATTAAGAATATAATGATCCAGTAGTTTCTGAGTTTCGGGAGATAAACCCTTAAACTGGCAATGACAGATGGTGCCGGTACATTTTAATATTTTCAGGCGGCATTGAATAATACTCTTTGCCCTGTCTGCTGTTTCGGCATCAGATGAATGGGGCAGTTGAATACTAATATCAATTTCCTGAGCAGGTTCATTAGCCTGGTTATCAAAGGATAGACCGGAAGCACTGATGTCCAGGATCGGACAATCCTGTTCTTCCAGGCAAAGAAACAGCGGCTTTAAAGGCTGAATACGTACATCTCTGCGTCGTTCATCGTCATCAATGCTAAGCAGAACCGGAGTTTTATTTTTCTTTTTCCAGAACAAATTCTACCCTCCTGTTTTGTGCCCGTCCTTCTTCTGTTTCATTATCAGCAATCGGAAACAGATCGGCATAACCCGTGGCTGACATGCGGGCCGGATCAATACCCTCATCAATAAAAAAACGCAATACTGTGGTTGCTCTTACTGCTGAAAGTTCCCAGTTAGAAGGAAACCGGGAAGTTGTAATGGGGGTGTTATCCGTATAGCCTTTAATGGCGATTTTATAATCCGAATATTTTTCAAACAGGCTGCGTATATCTTCAAAAATTGGCACGGTTTCCTCGTATAACTGCACATCTCCGGAAGGAAACAGGATCGTGCCCTTAAT
>JALVDE010000420.1 GCA_027009375.1 Gammaproteobacteria bacterium | reverse complement strand
CCATACGATTCTGGCCGTTCATCATACCCATACGATTCTGGCCGTTCATCATACCCATACAGCCATCCTGTGCCATTGGAGCATTAGTAGTATTTGTAGCCTGAGACTGAGGGTCCTGTGCCTGTACCTGAAAATTTACTGTGGACAGTAAAATTGCGGCAGCACTTATTAATAACTGTTTTTTCATCTTTTTGTCCTTAATTAATTTAATATTAGTTATTTATCCGTTTTAACATTTCATCATAGGTTTTTTCGTCTATTTCTCCTCTTGCATAGCGTTGTTTAAGTATCTCACTCGCTGAGTCAGATGATGTAGTGTTATTCTCACCACCTGAACTGATTATTCTTATCAGGTAAACAATCAGCAATATAAAAATTATAAAAAAGATGATCCCCATAAAAGGAAAACCCCAGCCCCAATCCATATCATAATATCCATTATTCATCATATTGTTCTCTCTTTAGTTAGTCTTTTTAATGGGAATAGAAATGCTGATATCCGTAACATATATATACCCGGCAATATCCTGTCCGGTTTGGGCATTGTCATGGATAATTTCTATACCGCGCTCAAGCAATTCATCTTTACAGATTAATTCCAGTTTCACTTCATTTATAATGCCCTCACCCAGTTCCAGGGAATAATTCTGCTCCTTATTATCAATGGGGTGCAGCGTTCCATACACATCAACCACTGAAATATTACAGGGCTTACTGCAAAAATTATTGATTTTAAGTGCATGAATCACATCAGCCACTCGGTTTTTATGAATAAAAGCTTTTATTTCTTTCATACTATTCTCCTTTTTGACTGGTTTTTTTAGCGGATCTTTTCGGACGTGTTTCCATCCACTCATAAATTACTGGCAACAGGATCAGTGTCAGTAATGTTGAAGTGATGAGGCCGCCTACTACCACGGTGGCCAGTGGCCGTTGTGTTTCTGCTCCTACGCCGCTGGAGAGCAACATGGGTATAAGACCCAGAATGGCCACACTGGCGGTCATCATAACGGGCCTGAGCCTGAGCTCGGTCCCTTTGCGAACAGCATCATGTACCGATAAGCCTTTTTCTCTGAGTTCATTCAGGAAACTGATTAAGACAATACCGTTAAGCATGGCTACACCAAATACAGCTATGAAGCCGATAGCAGAAGGTACTGACAGATACTGTCCTGTAATAAACAGTGATATAAGTCCTCCTATAGTGGCAAATGGTACGTTAGCTATAATTAAGGCCGCATACTTAATGGAATTAAAGGCGGTATAAAGCAATACAAAAATAAAAAACACGGTTAAGGGAACAATAATGGAAAGCCGTTTTAAGGCTCTTTGCTGATTTTCAAAGGCACCGCCCCATTCTACCCAGTAGCCGGGAGGCATGGTGATCTGCTTTTTAATCAGTTCATTAGCTTCCTCTACAAAACCATTAATATCCCGCCCTCTGACATCCATCTGAATAACGGCATAACGCTGCAGCTGTTCCCGGCGAATAAAGGAATACCCCTCAGCCACTGAAATATCCGCGACCTGTTTTAGAGGAATAATCACTCCGCTGGCGGTTTTTAATGGTATATTCTTAATGGTTTCTACTGAAGTTTTGGCACTGTCAGCAAGACGCAGAGTAATATCAAAACGTCTGACGCCCTGGATCAGGGTAGTTATAGATTCATTACCTATACCGCTTCTGACTATGGTCATAACCTCATCAGAATTCATACCATAACGAGCCAGGGCTTCCCGGTTTACCTTGATTTTAATCTGCGGTTTACCCAGATTGGCTTCCAGGGCCAGATCACTGACACCGGGAACCTGTGAGATAGTATCCTTGATTTTTTTACTCAGGCTGTCCAGTTCGTTAAGATCCTGTCCATACAG
>JALVDE010000419.1 GCA_027009375.1 Gammaproteobacteria bacterium | reverse complement strand
ATAAAACCGGTATTTCTGACAAAATGTTTCCCGGCAGTGTATCTGAACTGGTGGACTCTGATGAAATTGCATTTAGGGTTGATTTTGTTTCTCAGCTTCCTGCCTCAGACAGACTGTACTGGCGCGGTCCTGTTCTTACTCAGACCGATGGTTTTTTATGGACACAGAAAAAACAGCAGCCCTTAAAAAAACATTTACACAGTATCCTGCCTGAAATGACTGATCCGGTTCAATATACCATTACTCTGGAACCCACCCGTCAGAAATGGCTGTTTGCTCTGGAAATGCCGGTGGATATTTCCGGTGATACCATCAGCGGATATTTTATCAGTAATGATTTACAGCTTATCAATAAAAATAATATCAACCAGCTAATCCAGTACCGCCTGACTTCCATGACCCGCTTTAAATTACAGGCCATAAACCCTGCTGAATTAAAAGCCGCTTTAAAATTCCCTGATAATAATCCGCAAACCCTGGCACTGGGAAAACAATGGGCTAAACAGTTTAATAACAAGGAACATATTGTTTCAAAGGCCTTGAATTATTTTAAAGACCAGCCGTTTTTTTATACTAAAAAGCCCGATATTATGGTGGACAACCCGGCTGATGAATTTTTATTTGAGAAACGCCGAGGTTTTTGTGAGCATTATGCCAGCAGTTTTGTATTACTGATGCGAGCTGCCGGTATTCCGGCACGCGTGGTGACCGGTTATCAGGGCATAGAAAAAAATGAGGTCGGTCATTATTATATTGTTCGCCAGTCCAATGCTCATGCCTGGGCCGAAGTATGGATAAAAAATAAAGGCTGGCAGCGGGTCGATCCAACCGCCATGATCCCCCCAGCACGTATTGAACAGGATATTTTTGATACTAACCTGGATCGTTTAAATTATTCATCCCTGAATATTCCTGATCTGCCCCGGTTAACCGCCCGGCAGAAAACCGAACTTTATAATCTGGGCCGCTACCTGAGCCAGACACTGGATAATTTAAAACACAGCTGGAATAAATGGATTCTGGGTTATGATAAAACTCAGCAGCAGCTTTTTCTAAAACTTCTGGGGCTTTCCGCCAACTGGCAAACCCTGATTGTTTTATTAATCAGCAGTATTGGAATAATAGCCTTTATTTTATACGGGCTTTATCGGTATCAAAACAGGAAACAGACCGATCCGGTAATAATCAGTTATCAAAAATTGATGCAAAAACTAATAAAATCCGGAATGACTATTTTACCTTCCGAAGGGCCTGAATCCATTCACAAAAGAGCTTTAATTAAGTTTCCAGAACATATCCCTGAATTAAATACTATTTTTAATTTATATTTACAGATACGTTATGGTAAACAAGCTTCCAGTGAAACTATAGATGATTTTCGGATTGCGGTTAAACAATTGAGTTTAATTAAGTATCACCTGTCTGATAATTTATAATTCAATTAATAACTGCTTCTGTATTTTACTTAATGCCTTAATTCTACATTCCCTTTTACTGGCTGAACTTCTTGTGTGATTGTTTTCTATATAGACAATCTTTTCCGGAATATGAGAATAAAAGTATTTTGCTCCTTTTTTATTTTTATGCTGTTCAAACCGACGTTCTACATCAGTACTGATACCGGTATATAATGAACCGTCAGTACAGGCAATAATATAGACTGACCAGTCTGTAGAAATGTTTTTATCAGCCAATTATGCGCTCTATGGTTTCAATTAATTCTTCTGTTTTTACCGGCTTGGCCAGAAACTCATTACCGCCGATATTATGCCCCATATCTTCTGTTTCCGCTTTGGTTACAATAGCCGTCATAAACACGTATGGAATAGAGGCCAGTTGTGGATCTTCACGAATTTCAGCTATAGCTTCATCACCGCTCATATCCGGCATCATAACATCCATAAAAATCAGATCCGGATTAAATTCCCTGGCAGCTGACAGGGCTTCACTGCCCTTGTTTACCGTCATAACAGTATAATTTCCTGTTCGTTCGAGATTCAGTTTTACCATTTTGGTTAAAACCACTTCATCATCCACTACCAGTATTTTTTTAGTCATTTAATTTGTCCTTATTGTTCTTAAATGGAAACAGTATTATCACTTCCACCCCCTCTGTATTATCCATTCTATTACGCATGGCTATCATACCATGATGTAATCCAATAATGCTTCTGGATACCGATAAGCCCAATCCAGTGCCTTCACCCTGTGCTTTAGTCGTAAAAAAAGGTTCAAATACTGCAGTCTCATGCTGTTTATCCAGACCTGTTCCAGTATCCAGTATTTTAATTTCTATTACTTTCTGTCCTGTTTTAAACTGACCTTCACTGTTTTCTATTATCCAGGAATCGGTTACAGATTTTACTGAAGAATATACAGCCAGTTTGAGAACTCTATTGTTTATATTACCCTGTTGTTTGGCGGCTGTTAGCATAGCCTGAATAGCATTCATAAACAGATTAATAAATACCTGCTGCAGACGGTTTTTATCCATGGGTATATCGGGTAATTGTTTATCCAGTTTCAGATTAAGACTGATATTATTCTGTTTGATATCATGTTCTATTAAATGGATGCTGTTTTTTATCACAGTATTAATATTATCCTGCTGCATCTGCAGTTCTTTTTCTCTGGAAAAATCCAGTAACCCCTTTATTACACTGTCTGCCCGTTCTACCGCATCCTGCATATCATTTAAAATGGTACTGACAGTTTCATCATTTTTCTCCCCTTTTAAATAATCAATACTCATTTGCAGTATGGCCAGGGGATTTTTAACCTCATGCGCCACCCCGGCAGACAGGCGGCCCACTGATTCCATCTTTTCTGCATAGATAAGCTGTTTCTGGGCTTTTTCCAGAGCTCTGGTTCGCTCTGCTATTTTCTGTTTTAAGGTTCGGTTCCACAATAAAATACTAAATACACCGATAAAAATTATTAATGTAATAATTATCACCGGATACCAGAACTGGGTACTCTGCCAGAAAGTAATCGGCTGTAGTTTTATCCACTTATTATATATGTGATCTTTTTCTTCCTCGCTAATACTGTCTATGGCTTTCTGTAAAACACTCTGCAATAGCGGCCAGTCTTTTCTTATTCCAAAACTGAGTTCCAGCATTCTATGTTCATGTTTAGGTACATGCACAATATTTAGATTACTAATCCCCATTTTTTTCACTGCATAACTTACGGTCGCCAGATTGCTTATCATGGCATCTATGGCACCCAGAGACACCATTTCCACACCCGATTCATCATTTTCCAGACGTACAATTTCAATATTAAAATCAGACTGTTTCAGTAAATCATCCCAGTAGGAATCAGTAACCACACCTACACGCTTACCTTGCAAATCATTAAGGTGTTTGTACTGATGAGAAGAAATAATAACCGCGGGAAATGACAGGTATGGTCGGGTAAAAAGAAGATATTGCTCACGTGTATGGTTTCTCGCAATGGCTGATATCAGGTCAATTTTTTGATCTTTCATTCCCTGTAAAATATCTGACCAGGAATTTTTGCTTACCGGGATAAATTTAACCGGTAATTTTTTTTCCAGTATTCTGAGATAATCAATAGCAATTCCCTGAAACTGATTATTATCACTCAGCCATTCTACCGGCGGAAAATCCTGATCAGATGCCACCCTGATCTCTGGATGTTCTTTTAGCCACTGTGTTTCTTCTACAGTAAACACAAGGGGTGCTTTTGTTTCAGAATCAAAAGCATATAATGAATTAAACAGAAAAATAACAGCTAAAAATAATAAAGTTTTCAATAATCGTCCTGTATAATTTATAGATTGATAATCTTTCTTTTTATACAACAAGCAGTTATTTTATTTTCCAATACAAAAACTGGTAAAGATCCTTCCAAGCAAATCATCCGAAGTAAATTCTCCGGTAATTTCAGATAAGGCATTCTGGGCAAGACGGAGTTCTTCAGCCAGCAGCTCACCGGCTGAATATTCCTGTAATTGCTGCAGTCCGTTTTCTACATTCTGGATGGCTTTCTGTATGGCTTCCAGATGTCTGCGTCTGGCCATAAAGGTTCCTTCTCCGGCACTTTGGTAACCCATACATTGCTTTAAATGGTCTTTTAATAATTCAATACCAGTATTTTTTTTGGCAGAAAGGAATATTTCTGTTTGATGTTCAGAGTGATTGATTGATGGTATTTTGTCTGCCAGATCGATTTTATTATGAATTAAGGTGATATCTATTGATTCTGGAAACTGAGCCATTAGCTGTTGATTGACAGTCTGTTGGTGTGAATCATCTATACTGGATTCATCCACAACCATTAGAATTTGATCAGCGTTTTCTATAACATCCCAGGCACGTTTTATACCGATTTTTTCCACTTCACAATCACTTTCCCTTAAACCGGCTGTATCAATAATATGCAGGGGCATACCGTCAATATTGATTTCTTCTTTTAGTACATCACGGGTGGTTCCGGCAATATCTGTTACAATAGCTGACTCTTTTCCAGACAGCGCATTAAGCAGGCTGGACTTGCCGGCATTAGGCTGTCCGGCGATGGCTACAGTCATCCCTTCACGGATTAAGCAGCCCTGTTGTGCTTTTTTTAAAATGCTATTCAGATCCGTTAATATATTCCGGGTATCTTTTTCTACCTTACCATCTGATAAAAAATCAATTTCTTCTTCCGGAAAATCAATGGCCGCCTCAACATAAATCCGTAATTGTATTAAAGCTTCAACCTGTTCATGAATTAACTGGGAAAATTCGCCCTGCAGGGAACGCAGTGCAGAACGGGCCGCCTGTTCACTGCTGGCTTCAATGAGATCGGCAATGGCTTCTGCCTGGGCCAGATCCAGCTTGTCATTTAGAAAAGCCCGTTCACTGAATTCCCCCGGTTTGGCCGGTTCTGCTCCGTGGGCAAACACTTCCTGTAATAACATATCCATGACCACAGGGCCGCCATGTCCCTGTAATTCAACCACATCTTCACCGGTAAAGGAATTGGGTCCGGGAAAATACAGAACAATACCGGAGTCTATAACCTGATTGTTTTGACTGTAAAAAGGCAGATAATGGGCAAATCGGGGTTTAGGAGTCTGTTTAATGATGTGTTCGGCAATATTTAAAGACCGGGGGCCGGACAGTCTGATAATACCCACGCCCCCTCGACCGGGGGCGGTGGCTAATGCAGCAATAGTACTAATAGAATGATCAGGCATTCTCTATTTTTTTTGTAATATACCATTGCTGGGTAATAGACAGCAGGTTATTGACTACCCAGTATAACACCAGGCCTGATGGGAAGAAGGCAAAGAATACTGTAAAGATAAACGGCAATGCCATCATAACCTTGGCCTGTACCGGATCCATAGGTGCAGGATTCAGTTTCTGCTGAACAAACATGGAAATACCCATGATCAACGGCAGAATATAATAAGGATCCGGTGCAGAGAGATTATTAATCCACAATGCAAAATCGGCCTGACGCATCTCCACACTTTCCAGTAATACCCAGTATAGTGAAATAAAGACCGGGATCTGTACCACTACAGGTAAACAACCACCTAATGGATTAATCTTTTCTCTTTTATACAGATCCATCATGGCTTTATTCTTTTCACCAGGATTATCTTTGTACTGTTCCTGGATCGATTTTAACCTTGGAGCCACTTTTCTCATATGCGCCATAGACTTATATGAATGTTCCGATAATTTATAGAACATTCCTTTAATCACCATGGTTAACAGAATAATAGATACACCCCAGTTACCTACAATCCCCTGGATAAAGGTCAACAACCAGAAAATGGGATGAGCAATTACAGACAGGAATCCATAATCAACAGTAGAATCAAGACCTTCTGCCAGATCGTTAATATGTTCCTGCAGCTTGGGACCAATAAACAGAGTATCGCTTAATACCAGCTGCTGTTTTGGTTCCACCAGTTTTTCTGAAGTGATAGTACCAATAATATAACGGGGTTTTGCAGTATTTTTATTAGTAACACGGGAATAGTAATTTTCCCTGCTGTCCTTAGGAGGGATCCATACCGACATAAAATAATGCTGGATAAAGGATACCCAGCCGCCGGTATTCTGCATGGAAAAGTTCTGTTCCAGCATATCCTTGAATTTAATTTTTTCAAAACCATCACCATCCTTGGACACCATAGCGCCGGTATAGGTATGAATGAATTTACTTTGATTCTTATCTTCAACTTCCGTTCTCTGGAACTGGCGATACAGATAACCCTTCCAGGCAAGATCACTATTATTGGTAATAGTATGATTTACTTTTATCTCATATTTACCAGGAAAAAAAGTATAGGTTTTAGTGAGGGTAAATTTGCCATCGGCTGAAGTCCAGCTTAAAGGTACCTTCAATTCATTATTGGAGCCCAGTTCATAATTCAGCTTCTGGGCAGCAAATTTAACTTTATGATCCGGTGCATAATTACCTTTACTGGCAGCCAGCAGACCTGTCTGACTGACGTAGTACAAACCGGATTTATCATTCATTAATACTACTGGGCTGGGATCGGTATTTACATCAACCGGGTATTTCAGTAAAGCCACACGATGTATATCACCACCAATGGTATCTATTTCAATATCAAAAACATCGGTTTTTACTTTAACGCGCTGACCGCTGAGAATTTTCTGTTCGGGTTCAGGCACAGACGCGGTCTGTTCACTGGAATCTGAACTGACGGGTGCTGATGGCAAATCACTATTGTCCTTTGTCTGTTCATTAGATTCAGGAATTAAAGCAGCTGTTTTTTCCTGATTCTGACCCTGTTTCTGGGTTTGAGTTTGTTGCGCTGGCGGATTTACCTGTAATTGCCAGGACTGCCACAGGGACATAGAAACCAGCATAAATGCAGCAAATAAAATTAAACGTTGTGTATCCATGGTATGACTTTTTTAATCACTAATTTTTAAATGGTTTAAAATACTATTAAAGCTTGTTTTGATTTTACCGTTCTGACTTTCTTCTGTTCTAACCGTATTAGCCTTCTGACAGTTTTAACAAACTATTATTCATGACTTATCGGTTTTCTGTTTCAGCATATCTTCTTTTTCTGGTACCGGATCCAGACCACCGGGATGAAAGGGATGACATCTTAAAAGACGTTTTAATCCCATCCAGCTGCCTTTTAAAACCCCAAAACGTTCAATCGCTGTATGGGTATAACAGGAACAACTGGGTAAATAACGGCAATTATTACCCAATATCGGACTGATCAGGTATTGATAGCCCTTTAATATCGCCAGTGTAACTTTCTGGAAAATAGTCATGTCAGATAATACTCATATAAACTATTCATCTGAATACCTGGCCCACAAAGTGTTCTTATACAGATTGAAGTCAAGAAACAGATTCTACCAGATACAGACTCATATGGCTTTATAAGATTTCATTAATTTGCCTGAATTATCAGCTGTATATTAAATTAATTTTTTCCAGACTTATTTGATTTAAGTGATTTTCTGTCCGGATTAGTCAGCTTTTTTCTTAGATAATTCAATTGCTTGGATATAGACTGAGTAATTACCTGATTATCCATTTTATCGATACCGGGTCGTACCAGTAAGACATAATCTGCACAGGCAATTTTATACTGATTTAAGCGGAAAAATTCCCTGGCCAGACGTTTT
>JALVDE010000418.1 GCA_027009375.1 Gammaproteobacteria bacterium | reverse complement strand
TAAATACCATAAAATCTGGAAAACAGTATATTTCACCTACCATGCTATCAGCCATTCAGGATTACCATAAAAATTCCACGCAAAACCAGCTATTAACAGATCGCGAAATAGCGGTATTAAAACAGGTGGCTCAAGGAAAATCGAATAAGGAAATTGCCCGGACACTTGCTATTAGTGAACGAACCGTACGTTTTCATATTTCTAATTGCTGTATAAAACTGGATGCCAAAGGACGCTCTAATGCGGTTGCCAATGCAATTAAATTAAAGTTCCTTTGAGGTTTATTTTAAAGGAATTGAAATTAAAATTTCAGTTCCCTGATGATGTTTACTATTGATGCTAAGTTGCCCGTTTAATAAGGAAATTCTTTCTTTTAAACTCACCAGCCCCAGGCCGGTTTGTTGGGTGTATTTTGCTGGCTGAATTTTATCAAAACCTTTGCCATTGTCTTTAATTGATAGAATTATTTTATTTTCTTTTTGGCAAAGCCGTAGCTGAATAATTTCTGCTTCACCATGCTGTATCGCATTGGTTAGGCATTCTTGATAAATTCTAAAAATCTGATGCTCCAGATTTTTATCCAGATTTAATTCACTTATAACCAAATTTATTTTAACGCCATGTATTTTCTCTTTATGTTGTGACTCCATCGTTAACGCGGTTGTGAGATCATATTTATCAATCAGCACTGGATGCAAGCCAGCTAATAAACGACGTAATCCGGATACTGAAGCATCTAGCTCTGCATTAATATTTTTTAAATGTATGCTTTGAGTATGAACACTTGCCAGTTTAGTTTGCAATTTCATGGAAGCTAAATGCTGTCCAATACCATCATGCAGTTCCCGGGCAATATTGGCATAAATATCATCCGCTATTTTAACCACTCTCTTTGAAATATCCTTGTAGTCCATTTGCATATGTTTAATTTTCTGAAAATAGGCAAACAAAAGCGCATAGCGATAAATTAAACTGCCTATTTGAACATTTCGGTGCCCCAAAAAGGTATCGGGCAACCACTGTGTTCTGATTGATATCAAGAAAACAACCAGACCAAATAATTGCATATATGCCCCGACACGCTTGATATACACACCATACAATGCACAAAAAAGGGCATAAGCAAAAAATATAGTGGCAAGAAACATCCATACATACCACAAATAAATTTTTACCTGATCACTGATTGAAGGCATGAGAATACACAGCGACACAATAGCCCATAGAGACACAAAAATTTGCACGAGTTTGGTAGGCACATTTCGATATTGCGCCCAAAAATATAAAGCAACAGATAAGGGCATACATAATAAGGCAATAACGAGCAATAAATTAACGCTCATCCATTGCAAACCATGTATATAAAAAAAGTCGTGCCCTATTGATCCTAGCAACATAACCAGGCTGGTAAAAAGTAACCAGTTAAATTCTGGAAAAATGTGTATGGATGTACGTAGTAAAAACAAGATAATAAAGATTTCAACGAAGCCCAATGTAAAAAACACAACATCAATAGCAGTGATCTGCATCAGTTTTTTTTGCACATATTCACCAAGGTCATCTGGTTCTCCCAGATAAACATGACCACGTTGAATACCTGCACCACCGGGAAACATAGCACCTTGCGCCTGACCAAAACCAATATTCGTGCGGATTGCTAAAACATTATCTTTTTCTTTTAAAAAGCCAGCGGGTATCTGATATAACCGCACAAGTTCCACAGGATTCGTCTGCATAAAATGCCATGGTTTTTCAAATGCGCCTTTACCACCAACCCGGATGCCATTAATCCAGGTTTCATCAGAATGGCGTATGGATTCAATTAAAAGCGCTTGAGGTTCATCAATATCGACATGTGCATCGAACTTAAGCCGATACCAGCCATTGATTGGCATATT
>JALVDE010000417.1 GCA_027009375.1 Gammaproteobacteria bacterium | reverse complement strand
CTTCCGTACCACTGATGTCACCGGCGCCTGTGAATTACCCGAAGGCGTAGAAATGGTTATGCCAGGTGATAACGTGCAGATGGTCGTTACCCTGATTGCACCTATTGCGATGGAAGAAGGCTTACGCTTTGCGATTCGTGAAGGTGGCCGTACTGTGGGTGCTGGTGTTGTCGCCAAGATTATTGAATAAGTAATCGCTCCTACTTCCCCCTTCTTTAGAAGGGGGATTGAGGGGGGCAGCTCTTAAGCAAGCAAAAAAGGTTTCCTGAATAAAACCTAAAGCCTCTTAAACCAGGCATTATTCAAACCACAGGCTAGTAGCTCAATTGGCAGAGCACCGGTCTCCAAAACCGGGGGTTGGGGGTTCGATTCCCTCCTGGCCTGCCACATTTTGAAAGCAGCACAACTCTTGCGATATTGGCGAAATGCTTTATGGAAACAGGATTGTGCTTTTTTCTTTTTAAACGATAAGTATTTTATAAGTACTTCTCAACAGCATTAAGACATATTAATGGCAGATAAAATAAAACTAATTATTGCAGTGGCTATCATTGCGGCATCTATGTATGTGTATTATTCACAGGAAGAACTATCCGTGCTTTATCGAGTACTGGGTGTCTTTGCCGCCGTAATTATTGCCTTTCTTATCTCAGCTAAAACCGAAAAAGGGGCCGCCTCTATTGCGTTTGTCCGTGCCTCGGTTGTTGAAATGAAAAAAGTAGTATGGCCCAGTAAAAAAGAGACCACTCAGACAACTCTGGCCGTTGGTGTTATGGTGGTGGTAGTGGGTATGATTCTCTGGACCTTTGACCAGCTCATTGGTTGGGGTGTTCGCTTATTGACTGGTCAGGGATAGCTGGGGGAAATAATTAAATGGCATTACGTTGGTATGTAGTACAGGCCTTTTCAGGTTACGAAAAAGCAGTCAAGCGCTCTCTTGAAGAGCGCATTGCCCGTTATGGTATGGAAGATTCTTTCGGGGAAATTCTGGTACCTACCGAAGAAGTGGTTGAAATGCGCGGTGGTAAAAAGCGCAAAAGCGAACGCAAATTCTTCCCGGGTTATGTCCTGGTACAGATGGACATGAATGATGATACCTGGCATCTGGTTAAGGATGCACCACGGGTACTGGGCTTTATCGGCGGCAAGAAAGATGAGCCGGCTCCGATTTCTGATAAAGAAGTCGATGCGATTATGAATCGTATTCAGGAAGGTACAGACAAACCCAGACCTAAAGTCCTGTTTGAAGTGGGTGAACTGGTACGTATTATCGACGGCCCGTTTAACGACTTTAACGGCGTAGTTGAAGAAGTGGACTACGACAAGAGCAGAATGCGCGTCTCAGTAAGCATCTTCGGTCGTTCCACTCCGGTTGATCTGCAGTTTATCCAGGTCGAAAAAGCTTAATACTTATTTACACAATACCGCTATAGTTAAAAAACTATAGCGGTATTGCTATTTGTCGGGTATAATACCCGGCTGCATTAACAGGGGAGCCTGTACTGATTCAATTCAGGGCGTTATTACCCAAACGAGGAAATTATGGCTAAAAAAATCGAAGCATATATCAAATTGCAGGTACCTGCGGGTTCTGCAAATCCTAGTCCACCAGTAGGCCCGGCTCTGGGTCAGCACGGTGTTAACATCATGGAATTCTGTAAGGCATTTAATGCCAAAACAGACAGCCTGGAAAAAGGCATGCCCGTTCCTGTTGTTATTACGGTATTCAATGACCGTAGTTTTACCTTTATTACCAAAACACCGCCTGCTGCTGTTCTGTTAAAGAAAGCCGCCGGTATTCCAAAAGGTTCTGGTGTTCCTAACCGTGACAAGGTGGGTACCGTTAACCGTGAGCAGTTAGAAGAAATTGCCACGATTAAAATGCCTGATCTCTCTGCTGCCGATATGGATGCAGCGGTACGTACAATTGCCGGCACGGCAAGAAGTATGGGACTTAATACAGAGGGAGTGAAGTAACATGGCCAAGTTAACCAAAAGACAGAAAGTCATTGCAGAAAAAGTCGAACCTGGAAAATTATATGGTTTTGATGAAGCGGTTGAGTTACTTAAGTCACTGCCTCATTCTAAATTTGAAGAGTCTGTAGACGTAAGCATTAACCTGGGTATTGACCCTCGTAAATCCGACCAGAATGTCCGTGGTGCCAGTGTACTTCCAAATGGTACCGGTAAAGACGTTCGCGTTGCAGTATTTGCTCAGGGCGAAAATGCCGAAAAAGCCAAAGAAGCCGGCGCTGATGTGGTCGGTTTTGAAGACCTGGCCGCTCAGGTTAAAGGTGGCGACATGAACTTTGACGTGGTTATTGCCACGCCGGATGCCATGCGGGTTGTTGGTCAGTTAGGTCAGATCCTGGGTCCACGCGGTCTGATGCCTAACCCTAAAGTGGGTACCGTTACACCTGATGTCACCACTGCTGTTAAAAACGCTAAAGGCGGTCAGGTTCGTTTCCGTGCGGACAAGGGTGGTATCGTTCATTGCTCAATCGGCAAAATTAGTTTTGATGCAGACGCTTTAAAAGGCAATCTGGAAGCACTGATTGCTGACCTGCAGAAAGCCAAACCGGCTTCTGCCAAAGGCGTATATCTAAAGAAGATCAGCGTCTCAACAACGCATGGTCCAGGCCTGGCAATTGAACAGGGTACTGTGGCTACCAAATAGTAACTATTTAAAAAAGAACTTTGGTTTACCATTAAGCATCCAGCTTGCCTCGCAAGAGCTTGTGGTAAACGTCAAAGACCGTAGGTGAAAGCTTTAAACCGCTTTCTTAATCGTTTTCCTGACTGGAAACAGCCTGCGCAGACGGTGAACAATTAAGCTCTTCGGATGCTAAAAATCATCGTTAAGTTGTTGTAAAAACAACAACCGGTAAAAGAGAATTTATCCATTACAGATAAATTCCTGTCCTGCAACCGATCAATGGATGTTTTTGAATCCAGTGATCATAAACGAGAGGTGAGTACTAAGTGGCTTTATCTATTGAAGGTAAAAAAGCGATTGTAGCAGAAGTTGCTGCGGTTGCCGCTGAAGCACACTCTGTCGTAGGTGCCGATTATCAGGGTATTGATGCAAACGATATGAACGAATTACGCGCGAAAGCTCGTGCGGACGGCGTATATCTGCGTGTTGTTAAAAACACCCTGGCAAGACGTGCTGTTGAGGGAACCGATTTCGAATGTATCAAAGATGACCTGACAGGTTCTCTGGTTCTGGCTTTTTCAGAAGAAGATCCAGGTGCAGCCGGTCGTGTTATCGTTGATTTCATGAAAGACAATGACAAGCTTCAGGTCAAAATCGTCTCTGTAGGCGGTAAATTAATGACCCCTGAAGACGTTAAGATGCTTGCTAAAATGCCTACTAAAGATCAGGCCATTAGTATGCTGATGTCTGTTATGAAAGCACCTGTTACGAAATTTGTTCGTACTCTGGCAGAGCCACACGCTAAACTGGTTCGTACTGTCGCGGCTGTCCGTGATCAGAAAGAAGCGGGTTAAGCAGTTAGCTTGGCACTACGAAAGATTAAATTATTAATGGTAAACCAATTGATTATTCAGCAAGACCTGTTTTTTTAAGAATCAGCAATGCGCAATAATCAAAAAAATTTTGGAGTTAAAAATGGCTGTAACTAAAGACGAAATGTTAGAAGCAATTGCTAATATGACCGTAATGGAAGTTGTTGAACTGGTTGAAGCAATGGAAGAAAAATTTGGCGTATCTGCTGCTGCTGCAGTAGCGGCTGCTCCTGCGGCTGCTGGTGATGCTGGCGGTGCTGCTGCTGAACAGACTGAATTTGATGTAATCCTGACTGCGGCTGGTGACAAGAAAGTAAACGTCATCAAGGCTGTTCGTGCGATTACTGGTCTGGGTCTGAAAGAAGCTAAGGGTGTTGTTGACGGCGCTCCTGCACCTGTTAAAGAAGGTGTTGACAAGGCTGAAGCCGAAGACATCAAAAAGCAGCTTGAAGAAGCGGGTGCATCTGTCGAACTTAAGTAAGACAGAGCGCATATTTATCGCTCACCTTCCTGTTATCACAGCTGTCAGCTGTATAACAATCCGGGGCGATAAAACCGAAACTGGCCGGTGGTTTAGATCACCGGCCTTTTTCCGTTTCTAAAACAGTTGAAATTAGTAGTTAGAAAGCAGAGACGTTTTAATTATGTATCTTGTTGATTTCTTGGAAAATCTTCAGGGTAAATAGTTGAAATAACTCGATAGGGGTCAACTTGATTTAGCCCTGCTTGAAGTTCATATGGGTTGCAGTGAATAATCACAATGCAGCCTGGTATTTTTTACAGAGATTGCTCGGGAAAATAAATGGCCTATTCATTTACAGAAAAAAAACGTATTCGTAAGGATTTTGGAGCTTCTAAAGCGGTAATGGAAGTTCCTTACTTACTGGCAATACAACTCGATTCATTCCGTAACTTTTTACAAGCAGAAGCAAACCCTGAAGGCCGTCGTGAAGTCGGTCTGGAAGGTGCTTTCAAATCCGTTTTTCCAATAGTCAGCTTTAACGGCAGTGCCAGTCTGGAATACATCAGCTATCGTCTGGGCAAACCCGCCTTTGATGAAAGAGAATGTCGCACCCGTGGTGTAACCTATTCGGCGCCCTTAAGAGTTAAGCTGCGCCTGGTCATTTACGATAGAGACTCCGGTGCTAAGAAAAAGGTTAAGGACATCCGTGAACAGGAAGTCTTTATGGGTGAAATACCCCTGATGACAGAAACCGGTACCTTTATTATTAATGGTACAGAACGGGTTATCGTCTCTCAGCTGCACAGAAGTCCCGGGGTATTCTTTGATCATGATAAGGGTAAAACCCACTCTTCCGGTAAATTACTCTTTAATGCTCGGGTCATTCCATACCGTGGTTCCTGGCTGGATTTTGAATTTGATCCAAAAGACAATGTCTTTGTACGTATTGACCGTCGTCGTAAATTACCCGCCACTATTATATTGCGTGCCCTGGGTTATGATACTGAACAGATCCTTGAGATGTTTTTTGATTTTGATGATTTCAAAATCAGTGCCGAGACGGCTGAACTGAAACTGGTTTCCGAAAGAATGCGCGGTGAAACCTTTAACTTTGACATTAAAGATGACAAGGGTAATGTTATCGTCGAAGCCGGTCGTCGTGTGACTGCACGTCATGTACGTCAGATTGAAAAGACCAAAATGAAATACATCGACATGCCGTTGGAACTGCTGCATGGTAAAGCGCTGGCTAAAAATGTAGTGGATCCTGAAACCGGAGAAATTATTGCCAATGCCAATGATGAAATTACTGAAGAAATCATAGAAAAACTGCTTAATGCCGGTATTAAGGAAATCCAGACTCTGTACACCAATGAACTGGATGCCGGTCCTTATATTTCTGAAACTCTGCGTATCGACACTTCCACTACACAGCTGGAAGCACAGGTGGAAATTTACCGTATGATGCGTCCTGGCGAGCCGCCAACCAAAGAAGCCGCAGAAGCCCTGTTTAATAACCTGTTCTTTACAGAAGAGCGTTATGATCTGTCTGCCGTTGGACGTATGAAGTTCAATCGCCGTATTGGTCGTGAAGATCTGACCGGTCCGGGTACTTTGTCCAATGAAGATATTATTGCCGTCATTAAAACCCTGCTGGATATTAAAAACGGCAAAGGTATTGTGGATGATATCGATCACCTGGGTAACCGTCGTGTGCGCAGCGTGGGTGAGATGGCAGAAAACCAGTTCCGTGTCGGTCTGGTTCGGGTTGAGCGCGCGGTTAAAGAGCGTCTGACACTGGCTGAAGCCGATAACCTGATGCCTCAGGAACTGATTAATGCCAAGCCGGTTTCCGCAGCGATTAAGGAATTTTTCGGTTCCAGTCAGCTGTCCCAGTTTATGGATCAGAACAATCCCTTATCAGAAATCACTCATAAACGCCGTGTTTCCGCATTAGGCCCTGGTGGTCTGACCCGTGAACGTGCCGGTTTTGAGGTCCGTGACGTGCATCCGACTCACTATGGTCGTGTCTGTCCCATTGAAACGCCTGAAGGACCCAATATTGGTCTGATTAACTCGCTGGCCGTTTATGCCCGTACCAATGACTATGGTTTCCTGGAATCCCCTTATCGTAAGATTGTAGATGGTCATGTGACCGATCAGGTGGACTACCTGTCAGCCATTGATGAAGCGGAATTTGTTATTGCACAGGCTAATGCCACAGTGGATGAAAACGGCAAACTGACTGACCCAATGGTTAACTGCCGTCACTTAAATGAATTTGGCACCCAGCCGCCGGAAAAAGTGGACTATATGGATGTATCGCCCAGACAGATTGTCTCGGTTGCGGCTTCCATGATCCCCTTCCTGGAACATGATGATGCTAACCGGGCCTTAATGGGGTCCAACATGCAGCGTCAGGCTGTACCCACACTGAAAGCGGATAAGCCGCTGGTGGGTACCGGTATGGAGCGCACTGTAGCGAAAGATTCCGGTGTGGCCACTGTGGCTAAACGCGGTGGTATTATTGACAAGGTGGATGCTTCACGTATCGTTATTCGTGTTAATGATGATGAAACCTTGCCAGGTGAATCCGGAGTCGATATTTACAACCTGACCAAGTACACCCGTTCTAACCAGAACACCTGTATAAACCAGCGTCCGCTGGTTCAGGAAGGCAATATTATTGCCCGCGGCGATGTAATTGCGGACGGCCCATCCACTGACCTGGGTGAACTGGCTCTGGGGCAGAACATGATGATTGCCTTTATGCCCTGGAATGGTTACAACTTTGAGGATTCCATTCTGGTATCCGAACGGATGGTAGACGAAGATCGTTTTACCACTATTCATATTGAAGAACTGACCTGTATTGCCCGTGATACCAAGCTGGGTTCTGAAGAAATTACTTCAGATATTCCCAATGTCGGTGAATCGGCACTGGCCAAGCTGGACGAGTCCGGTATTGTTTATATCGGTGCTGAAGTAAAAGGCGGTGATATTCTGGTGGGTAAGGTGACCCCTAAAGGTGAAACCCAGTTAACACCGGAAGAAAAATTACTGAGAGCCATTTTCGGTGAAAAAGCCTCCGACGTTAAAGACACCTCATTAAGAGTATCCGGCAGCAAGGTTGGTACCATTATTGATGTGCAGGTCTTTACCCGTGACGGTCTGGAAAAAGACGCCCGTGCCCGTTCTATTGAAGAAGATGCACTGGCGGCTGTACGTAAGGATATGAATGATCAGTACCGGATTGTAGAAGAAGATACCTACAGCCGTGTTGAACGTCTGGTCATCGGTGAAGTGGTTGACGGCGGTCCCGGTATGAAAGCCGGTGACAAGGTTACTAAAGAGCTGCTGGAAGGTCTGGAACAGCGCAGCAAGTGGTTTGATATCACGCTGCGTGATACCGACAAGCAGGAACAGCTGGGCAAACTGGCTGAACAGCTTGAACATGCCCGTACCGACTTTGACGAGCAGTACGAAGAAAAACGTAAGAAGATTGTAGCCGGTGATGATCTGGCTCCAGGCGTACTGAAAATGGTTAAGGTCTATATGGCCGTTAAACGCCGTATTCAGCCCGGTGATAAAATGGCAGGACGTCATGGTAACAAGGGTGTTATTTCCACCATTGTTCCGGTTGAAGATATGCCATACCTGGAAGACGGCCGTACCGTGGATATCGTACTGAACCCTCTGG
>JALVDE010000416.1 GCA_027009375.1 Gammaproteobacteria bacterium | reverse complement strand
TGGTAATTTTACCCAGTCTCGGGGTTGCTCCATACAGGGCCAGGCAGATAGCATCCAGTACTGTGGATTTACCCGCCCCAGTGGGCCCGGTCAGGGCAAAAATTCCATTAGCCAGGTAATTGGGATCGGTAAAATCAATCTGCCATTCACCCTGCAGTGAGTTAAGATTTTTAAAGCGTAACTGCAGGATTTTCATAAGGCGTTGGGATCTTCTTCGTGCAGAGAGTGAATGATTTCCTTATAGGACTGCATCAAATCATCCCGGCTTTCTTCGGGGATTTCATGGGCCTGCAGACAGGATTTAAAAACATCGTATTCATCCATATCGTCCAGGGTTTCACCCTCACCATCAGTAACCGCAATTCCCTTATACGCCGCCTCATTTTTTATTCGCAATACTTCCAGCTTACTGTCTGCCAGCATTTCTTCAACCTGTGACCATAAATCAGGTACCATATCCCTGCCGGTATAGATAATTTCCAGCCAGACGGATTCAGCCTGTTGTTTTAATGCTTCTATTTCAGACTGTATCTCATCCAGATTGCCGCTCAGTTGTTTTAACTGCTGAAAACGGGGAATAGTTAATTCCCTAATATCGACTGAACCTTTTTCAAAATCAGCAATAATAACCTGTTTGTCCTGTCCGGCTTCCCCAAAGGACATAGGCAGAGGTGAACCGCTGTAGCGTAAGTGATGATTATCGCCCACACATTGAGGAATATGCAGATGTCCCAGGGCCAGATAGTCAATACTTTCCGGAAACATATCCTGTCCGATATAAGCCAGAGACCCCACATAAAGTTCTCTTACACCATCCTCATGCAGGGTTTTCCCTCCGGCGGTAAACAGGTGGCCCATGGCAATAACAGGTAACGGCTCAGCCCCTTGCCTGTGCAGTTCCTGTTGTTTCTGTTGAGCATAATCACACACCTGGGCATAATGCTCTTTAAGTCCTGCAACCAGCTTGATACCCTTTTCTTCCACACTTTCACCGCTTTCTACGCGGCGGATATCCTTTTCTCTTAAATAAGGCACAGCACAGACAATCGCCAGCGGCTGATCAGTATTGTCCCTGAGCACAATAACTTCATCTCGCAGGTCTTCCATTGCTGACCCCACCACATAGACATTCAACACCCGTAACAATGCTGCCGGAGCTGTTAAAAAGGATGGGGAGTCATGATTACCGGCAATAATAACCACATGCTGACAATGGGTGGTAGAGACCTTATGCAGAAAACGATAATACAGTTCCTGAGCATAATTGGGTGGAATACTGGTATCAAAAATATCACCGGCCACCAGCAGAATATCCACCTGCTCCTGCTCAATGGTATCAGTCAGCCAGTCCAGAAAGCACCTGAACTCCTCATAACGCTTGCGGCCATACAGGGAGCGCCCCAGATGCCAGTCTGATGTATGTAAAATTTTCATGGTGTCAGTTTATCATGGTAATGGGTCATAAATTGACGTAATAATTTATTTTTATATTTCTGGTTTTACCATTAGCCTGGTGGTTAACAATAATATCAGGCATTAGAGTTCTTTCAACAGCACTGAACAGAATAGATGTGATCAAAATATGAATAAAGTTTAATGTTCAGGTAAGTCCGGCGTAATGTTATGTGCTTTATACTTTTCACCAAGTTAGCCATTAATGAAAATGACTAACCTTCTTAAAATTAAAGTATATGGAGTTTACAATGAAAAAACTGACAACTATCGCAAGCGTATTATTACTGGCTTCTACCACCTTTGTTTATGCAGGCAATGACCACAATCATTCCGCTATGGAAAAAGGCGGTATGGCCATGAGCGGCATGTCCACTGATATGCAATCCAGTATGCAGGCCATGAAAGCCGATATGAATAAAATCATGCAGGAAAAAGATCCTGCCAAGCGCAAAGCCATGATGGCTGCTCATATGAAATCCATGCATGCCATGATGAATTCCATGAAAGGTGATAAAAAATCCATGATGTCCAATGACCACATGGATCAAATGGCCAAATTTGACAAGCGCTTATCTATGATGGAAGCCATGATGGAACAGGTCGTCGTCAACCAGGCGATTCTGGCTAAACCTGACTCAGTATTCAAATGGGATGAAAATGCCGATGAATATCAGCTGCAGTAATAACTCTCTTTAATACAAAAAAGCCCCGGTATTTTATAATACTGGGGCTTTTTTGTGCTCTCTGATTTTTAGCAGGCAGTGTAAATTGATGTGGCTAAACTATTTCGGACACACAACTTAAAATACTCTTAAAAAAGTGTATTCAGATGACAGATAAACCAAAACAAGCAAAGACCTATGCACCTTAATCCATAGAATGGACTGTAAAATTTTTGCAGGTGTTCGTATACGAAAATAGAAAATATTATGCCTGCCCAAATAGCAATGATTAATTTTACACATTGTGTTCGACCCCGATTGTGGATCACTCTGTGGATCACTACAATTTGGGTCTAATAGAGACTATTAAGAAAAGACCTGTTAAATCAATTAGTTAAATTAAATTTAAACAGACATTTTGAATTGGTGGAGATGGCGGGAGTCGAACCCGCGTCCAGAAACCTTCTGCCATCAGTTTTTTACATGCTTAGCACTACCGGTAGTTTTAATGAGTTTTTGCCGGGTAGCCAGGGCAAATCCTCACGAGTCCGTTTAAAGTTTAACCCGCTAAACTCGGACTGAATAACGGGCGAAAGCTGTGTAAAGTGACTTCTGAGTTACCCCCACAGATAAAGGTAGTCAAAAGCTAGCCGGTTTTTAAGCAGCTAGAGCGTAATTATCATCGTTTGCAATTACTTTAAGTTTCCAGACTGTTTTACGAGAGTACTGAAATTTCTCGGCATGAACTTCAGGGTTCCAATCTCTGTCGAAGCCGTTTCATCCCCTTATTTGATAGTATAAGGGCGAAGTGGTCAGTTTTCAATTGGCCCGGACTGTTTAAACTGTGTAAATCACTTAAACCATGAAAAAAGTAGTCACAATTAGGGAAATTACTAATTGTTTATATTAATACTTAGCAATATACTTAATTCACCATATAAATAGACAGGTTGAATATTAAAAGGTTCAACTTATATTCAATCTATATAAGCTATAAGATAAAACAGCAACAACACAAACACATAACAATAAACAAAAAAATAACTGTAAAAAAGAATACTGGAGAGTATAAAATGAAAAAACTAATAATTGCAGCCGCTATTGTTGGAGCTGTTACGATTTCCGCCTCGGCTTCTGCCTGGTGGGGTGGTCCATGGAGTGATGACAGTGACAGTAATACCAACTTAAACGGTAATGCTTATAACAACTTTAATAATGATGCTTATGGTAATGCTTATGGCAATGGCTGGGGTGATGGTTCTGCTGATGCCGATATGGATGGTGACGTAGAAATAACCATTAAAGCCCGTGGCCGCGGTCGTGGCCGTGGTAATACCCGCGGTTCACTGGAAGGCAGTGGTTATGGTAATGGCTATAATAACCTGGACAACCGCTATCAGGGTTATGGTGATCAGCGTTATATCAACAATGATTATCCTCCCTATGGTTACGGTTATGCACCTTATGCAGCCCCTGCACCACGTCCCGCAGTGGCGCCTGCAGCAGCACCCGCCAAACAGGATGCAGCCAAAAAATAACTTATTCTGGCTGATTTATCAGCCCGTTTAGTTACAGGCTAAAGCAATACAAAGCCCGTCTTTCTTCTGAGAGACGGGCTTTTTTGTCTGCAGATATGGATATACACTCTGAAATTCAGGATAATAAGCCGAATTTGTAACTACCCAGAATTTTGATTTTAAGACAGGAAATTGAATGGATATACATAATCACCCAGATTTACACCCGGAACTGGGACCGGAAGTTTATGTAGTGGATGCCACCGAGCAGAACTTTGAGCATACCGTTATTAAGGAATCGCATAAACGGCTGGTTTTAGTTGATATCAGTGCTGACTGGTGCGGACCTTGCCGGGTTTTAATGCCCATTCTGGATAAACTATCCAAAGCCTATGGCGGTGAGTTTTTACTGGCCAAGGTGGATGCGGATGAAAATATGCGTATTGCCGGGCGTTATAAAGTACGCGGATTTCCTACCGTTATTGCTTTTGTTAATGGTGAGGAAGTGGATCGCTTTCATAGCGCTCAACGGGAGCCGTTTGTAGAAGAATTTATTGAGCGGCATCTGTTTTAATAACCACTCTAATATCAGCTCTGAGCAAAATATTCGTCCAGATATTCTTCAAAACTCTGTGTATCAGACGCTTCTATCTGCTGCTGTTTTTTAATGGATTTTTCTGTTTCACCCATATAAAACTGTTCCTGTTCCGGGTTTAGCTCAATATTTTTATAATAATGAAAATGCTGGCGGGACATGCGTTCAGCAAAACGGTGGAAGCTTTCATGATCCTGGCGCATATCATCCAGCATTCTGGCTGAGGGGGTCAGTTCCGGATCCTGAACAGCCTGAGTCTGCTTATTTAAACTAGCGGTATAGGGCTTGTGCGGATCATCGCCATCCAGTAATTCACACACGCCTGTCATTTCCTGCATAATTTCCATGGCCCAGTCTTTTAAACGGTATTGTTTTTGCTGACGGGACAGTTTAAGACCGGGCATCCGCCCCCTGTGGGCAGTAAGCATTTCATTGTGATCAATTTCAGCCTGTTCAGGCAACTCTATAATCGGGCTGTCCTGTAATAAACAGAATAATAAAAAGGCTTCAAGAAAATACAGCTGATCCTCATTGACGCCCAGTGGATCGTAGGCATTAACATCCAGGGAACGCAGTTCAACATATTTTACACCGCGTTTACGCAGGGCAATGGTGGGTTTTTCATTACCCTGCAGGAGCTGTTTGGGGCGTATAGTGGAATAATATTCATTTTCAATTTGCAGAATATTGTAGTTTAACTGCTGATACTGGCCGTCCACCAGAAAGCCGAATTTTTTATAACCCTCATAGGGCGTATTTATGGCCCAGGTCAGGCTGGCAATATAAGAGTCTATGTCTTTATAGCAGGCCTTGATACCGGTCTCGTTTTCCTTATTGTTCTGATAGCCGATATCCCCCATACGCAGAGAGGTGGCATAAGGCTCATAATAGGTACTATTATCAAACTCCTGCAGTGTTGTGGAGCCGCCCAGTAAAAAGGACTTACACACGGCTGGAGATGCACCGAACAGATAGGGTACCAGCCAGCCCATACGCTGACTGTTGCGGATCAGTTCAAAATAGCGGGTATTAATAAAATCCTGCAAGGGCTGGCTATCGCCTTCTATTTCCTGCAGTACAGGCCAGAAGGATTCTGCCAGGGAAAAATTAAAATGTACCCCGGCAATCACCTGCATCACCCGGCCATAACGATGCCCCAGTCCCCGACGGTAAACGGTTTTCATAGTACCGGCATTGGAACTGCCGTAGCGGGCCAGAGGAATACTGGACTCACCAGCCACCACACAGGGCATACTGGTAGCCCACAGAATTTCATTGTCCAGGTTTTGATAAACAAACTTCTGGGTATTTTGCAGAAAATTCAGGGAATCTTTTATATTTTCAAAAGGCGGAGTAATAAACTCCGTCAGGGCTTCAGAATAATCCGTGGTGATATAGGGATGTGTTAATGGCGAGCCCAATGCTGCTGGGTGGGATAATAAAGACAGAGTACCCGTATGACTGACCCGCAGGCTTTCCTTTTCCAGACCGATTTTATTACCGGCAAACAACGGAGAACCGGATAATGCTTTTAAAGCATTCAGACGTTTGGTAAATTCCTGATACGGCATTTATGAGCCCTGCTCTGGTGTCTGGATTGCATATAAACCGCTGGTCACATAAGACTGGTACAGATGCCTTAGTAATACCATAATAACGGCTGAAACCGGCAGTGCAATCAGCACCCCCACAAAACCGAATAACTGCCCGCCCACCATAATGGCAAAGATAACGGCCACCGGATGCAGACCGATTTTGTCACCCACCAGCAATGGCGTTAACAACAGGCTTTCAATTAACTGGCCAATACCAAACACAATGGCAATAGGCATTAACAGGCTCAGATCCTGAAACTGGATTAATGCCGCAACAATAGCCGCCAGAACACCAACAATAAACCCGAGGTAAGGCACAAAGCTGACCAGCCCCGCCAGTAGTCCTACCAGCAGAGCAAACTCCAGTCCAGCAATCCATAATCCTATGGAATAAATAAAGCCCAGACAGGCCATGACCAGCAGTTGGCCGCGTAAAAATGCCGCCAGCACGTCATCTGATTCCCTGGCCAGACGAGCCACCAGAGGTTCTATATGACGTGGAAGAAGGTGATCGATTTTTTCCACCAGAATATCCCAGTCACGCATAAAGTAAAAGGCAATAACGGGAATTAAAACCAAATTGGACAGCCAGGCCATAATCAACATGCTGGACTGGGAAATAGAATTAACCACCTGTCCCGCCAGTCCGCCGATACTCTGCCAGTTTTCCCGCAGGGCAATTTTAAAACCTGAAAAATCCAGTCCGCCATCAGCCGGATCAGTATGTGTTAAATTCAGAATATAGGGCAAGACTTTCTGCTGGATAAAATCAATAAAATCCGGAAGCTTGCGATACAGTGCCATAATCTGGCTTTCGATAAGTGGCACCAGCAGCACCAGTACCAGCAGTAAAACGGAAATGAAGACCACAAAGACAATGGTCACGGACAGGGTTCGGGACAGCTTTCTGGCTTCCAGCCGGTCCACCAGCGGATCGCCCAGATAACCGATCAGGGCCGCAACCAGGAAGGGCGTTAATATGGGCGACAACAGATAAAACAGCCAGCCGATTAACAGTACTATGGACAATAACATCCACTTTTGTGATTCACTCATCACTCAATCCTTAAACAGTCCTTAAATTTATCCCTGTCATTGCGTTGCCTTAACGCACCAGCCAGTATTCCAGATCAGGGATCAATGTACGGGATGATCTTTTCGTTGTACTATTATTTTGTCCCTGAATATTCTGTCCCTGTCGGTTATCTGTGGTAGTAGATGAACCCGCATCAAGAGATTTAAGGGCTTTTTCCCTTTCAGACAGAGCTGAACCCGGCTCAGGGCTGTTTCCCCGCTCAAGGCTGTTATCCAGAATGACCGGTTTAAACTCCCTTGTGTCATTAAGGTTTGCATCCAGATCATTATTATGACTGCGCTCAACACTATTGAGCATATCACCCAGGCGAATTTCCTGGATCAATGCGTTTTTATCACCCCGGTAGGTAATTTTATAAACCACTCTGTCCTGCTGTGTCATCAGCAGTCCCAGTGTTTTTACGCTGGCCAGATTACGCAGATAATCATCCAGTTCCTGAAATTCCTGAAAGTTGCTGACATTATTGATCTGCACCAGCACATCATTAGCGCTGCCGGTATCACTGCTGACCTGGGCAAACTGCCGGGCCAGCCGATCCGCCAGCTCATCAATACCGGCTGACAGTAAATGAGTCTGATCCTTATCCTGTAATTGCCAGCTCTGCACCTGCCCCAGCATTAACAGGTTCCATTGACTGTTCCAGACACCTTTTTTATTCTGCTCCAGACGGATGGTTAAAACCGCCTGAGACTGGTAACGCCGTGAAGCCAGTAAAATAGCATCATTAAAATTACCCCAGATATCCGTGGCAGAAATATTATTCTGATCCTGCAGATCCAGAAACGGGAACGTCAGCGGGATAGCCCGCTCTTCCGCCTGCTGTTTTAAGGCCTGGTATATTTGCGGTTGTTCATACTCACTTTGCAGAGCCCGCTGACCGCCTGTATCCATAGCCAGCCACACCAGGGTATTGGGACGAACCCTGCCCCAGATCGGCAACTGAGCCTGTTTAAGCATACTGTCAATCATGCCGGGATTAAAACGTACCCAGAACCATTTCTCTTTTTTCGGTGGTTTTTGTTGATCACTTTGCGCCGGACTGTTGTTTGCTTCACTGTCAGTTGTTTCAGGTGCCTTAAAATCATAACGAAACTGGGAAATAGCATCCTGGGCTTTAGCCAGCATGGCAGGATAAGCTGTTGAGGCGCTGATATCTGAATGTCCGGTGACTTTTATCAGCACATGGGTAAAGGCTTCTTCAATAAGCTGTTTTTCCGCTTTATTTTCGCTAACCTTAATCGTGGCTTCATAAAGCTTGACGGCATTGCCGGCAAACACCTGTCCACAAAACAGCAGGTTAAAGAAAATCAGCCCAGCCAGAAGCGCTAAGCGGCTGTATAGTTTACCCTGTAATAATACGTTTAATTTCATATTTTCTATCCAGATTACCTGACCCGATAGGTTACCAAAAAATGCCTCCTGAGTATATCCATCTGGATTCCATAACTGTGTTTGCAGTATAATGCCTGTTTTAATTTACACTAGCCAGGAGTACCAGGTGAGTAAACAATCGCTCAGTTATCGTGATGCCGGAGTTGATATTGATGCAGGCAATTCTCTAATCGAACGCATCAAGCCGTTCACCAAAGCCACGCATCGTCCCGGCGTATTAGGCGGACTGGGCGGTTTTGGCGCCCTGTTTGAACTGCCCCTGGACCGATATAAAAACCCGGTACTGGTTTCCGGTACCGATGGCGTAGGTACCAAGCTAAAACTGGCACTTAACATCGGCAAACATGATACGATTGGTATTGATCTGGTGGCCATGTGTGTTAATGATCTGATTGTTGCCGGTGCCGAGCCTTTGTTCTTTCTGGATTATTATGCCACCGGTCATCTGGACCTGGATACTGCCACTGATGTGATAAAAGGGATCAGTGAAGGCTGTCGGCTGGCCGGTTGTGCCCTTACCGGCGGCGAAACAGCAGAAATGCCCGGCATGTATGAAGGTGATGATTATGATCTGGCCGGCTTCAGCGTTGGAATTGTGGAAAAAGAACAGATCATTGACGGCTCCAAAGTCCGTCAGGGTGATGTCCTGCTTGGGCTGGCTTCCAGCGGCCCGCATTCAAACGGTTACTCCCTGATCCGTAAAGTTATAGAAGTGTCCGGGGCTGATTTAAACAGTGCTTTTGACGGTGACACCCTGGGTAACCGCTTACTGGAACCCACCCGGATTTATGTTAAATCCCTGCTGGCTCTGGCTCAGCAGGTGGATATTCATTCCCTCTCCCATATTACCGGCGGCGGTCTGCTGGAAAATCTGCCCCGGGTCATGCCGGCCAATACCCAGGCCGTTATCCAGTCAGACAGCTGGCAGCGGCCTGAAGTCTTTAACTGGTTACAGGAACAGGGCAATATTGAAGCCACTGAAATGTATCGTACCTTTAACTGTGGTATCGGCATGGTTGTGGTAGTAGCGCCTGAGCAGCAGCAACAGGCCATTGAACTGCTTGAGCAACAGGGTGAAACTGTATTTACTCTGGGCACCATTGAAGCCAGTGATAATGAAGAACCCACTGTCAGTATTATTTAATGACAGACGATAACAACAGCTCTGCACCCGCCCTGCCGATAGTAGTCCTTCTGTCCGGCAGCGGCAGTAACCTTCAGGCCATTATTGACCGTATAACTGAAGGTAAGCTTAATGCCCGGATTATGGCGGTGATCAGTAATAAGGCCGATGCCTACGGTCTGCAGCGGGCGCAACAGGCCGGTATTCCTACAGAAGTCATTGAACATCACCAGTTTGACAGCCGGGAAAGTTTCGATACCCAGTTAATTAAAACCATTGATAAATACCAGCCCGAGCTGATTGTACTGGCTGGTTTTATGCGTATTCTGACCGATGAGTTTGTTAATCATTATTACGGTAAAATGATTAATATCCATCCTTCCTTATTGCCCAAATACCGGGGTCTGCATACCCACCGCAGAGCACTGGAAGCCGGTGATAATGAGCATGGTTTAAGCATTCACTTTGTCAGTTCCAAACTGGACGGCGGCCCGGTTATTTTGCAGAAAACCGTACCAGTAATGGCCGGTGATACAGAACAGGTACTGGCACAGCGGGTACTGGCAGAAGAACATAAGGCCTATCCGCAGGTCATTCAGTGGATTGCAGAAAAACGGCTGCAATTATCCGGCAATCAGGTATTACTGGACGGCAAGCCGGTATGAATAAAATCTTATTGTCTAAACTATCTTTGTTGCTGTTATTGTTCTTTAGTTTCAGCTCGGGTGCATTAAGTGCTGATGTGACCCATTCACATCCCGGCACAACTCTGAGACCCTTTGTCGCTACCTATATGGTGACCGCTATGGGACTGGAGGGCATTAATGTTACCAACTCCCTAAGTTTAAGTAACAAAGATAATGGCAAGGAAGATGACAGCGAGGTTTTCTATCATTTTAAATCCTATTCCATGCCGGTTGGTCTGCTGGCTTTTAAAAAAGATGAGACCCGCAATGAGCAAAGCGAAGGTCTGATACGGGGTAATAAGATTTATCCCCTGAAATACAGTTTTTTACAGATACGGAACAATACGACCCGCCGCAATGTTGAACTGCTGTTTGACTGGGATAAAAAGGAAGTCACCAACCACCACAAGCACAAAAACAGTAAATGGGTTATGGATATACCCGACAGCACCGTTGACAAGCTTTCTTATCAACTGGCCATGATGCTCTTTCTGCAAAATAATGAAACCCGGCAGGATAAAGAATTTCGACTGAATATTGCCGATGGCGGACGCATTAAGGAGTATGATTTTAAAATTCTGGGGGAAGAAAGAGTCTATACCTCACTGGGCAGCTACAAAACCCTGAAAATTTATCATCACCGTTACAGGAAGGACAAAAATATTACCCTGTGGTGTGCTCCCGAGCTGAATTACCTGCCGGTTAAAATTGTCCAGGAAGAACCGGGCAAACCGGACTTTGTCTCTACCCTGGTTTCCTATCAGGAAGGCATGAGCAGAAATTAAAACGTAAGTTCTTTTGTCTGATTTACAGTAACTTCTGCATTTAATGCTCTGCTTTTTCCTGCTCCTGAACAAGAGTATTCAGTAAACGAACCACCTGATCACTGGCATTTTCCACCGTTTCAAAACCCTGTACAATCTGGTTTTTAATAGCTTCATCCTGCTCCCAGTTCTGGCCAATTAATTCAATAATTTCATGGGTTGCCTTATGGACAATGGAATGTGGTTTTTCCAGATCTTTAAAAGCCTGAAGCTGACTGAAGTGCTCCTGTCCTTCACCCTCGTAATACCATTTACCCAGATTACAGTTATGATGATCCACACCAACGGCTTTGGCCTCATCAGATTCCTGACCCTGACTCATGGCAAGATAGGCATTCTGTTTGTAGACCAGGTGATCAACTTTAACCAGGGAGGCAAAATTAACCTTCTGTGCATAGGAAATTTTATTTAAGGTAGTCTGTGTGGCTGAAGAGAAGCGGGTAAAACGTTTTTCAAAGGCCTGAATCTGTTCCTGTGATTCATTAGTCATTTCCCGCATCTGTTCTGAATCCACAAGCATTTTTTTCGTTTCACTGGTAATACTCGCAATCATAGTGGTAATTTCATCCGTCGCATCCTTGGTATTGACTGCCAGAGTTCTGACCTCATCCGCCACCACGGCAAAGCCCCTGCCCTGATCACCGGCACGCGCAGCTTCAATGGCCGCATTTAATGCCAGCAGATTGGTCTGTTCTGCAATACCGGCAATCATGGTAATGACATCATTCATTCTTATACTGTGTTCATTCAGGCTTTCAATCGCATTACTGGTTACATCCACCCGGTTCATTACTTCTTTGAGCACTTTAACAATATGCTTTAGTTCCTGTTGAGCACTGGCAACTTCATCGGCATTTTCCCTCGCTATTTCGACCACACCGGACATTTGCTCAGTTATATTCCTCATATCCTGCTGATTAAGTTTGAGATTTGAGAGCATTTTACTGATATTCAAATTACTCAGACGGGATAATAAGTCATTGCGATTAACATAAGCGGCATTTTCTTCCATAATTCTCAGTGCCAGATTCAGATTTTGCAGTGAAACTTTAAAATCGCCATGTAATCCTTCCGGCTGGGTTTTACGAAAAAACCTGCCCTGGGAAGCCGAATTAAAGGTAGTATTTACTTCCCTGAAAAAAGGTTCAATCTGATCCAGCAGATCATTAATATGCCAGGCCATATCATGCAGTTCTTTTTCTACATTAATATTGGTAATTCTACCGCCAAACCGGCCATGACTGGCATCACTCATAATTTCCGTTATCTGTTCCAGCATCTCAAAAGGACGCTTAACAAAATACAGAGCATAAATACCATAGGCACTGGGTATTATCCAGAAACCAAGATACCAGTAATTAAAACCATGCTGAAAAAACACCACTAACAACAGGGAAAAAATCAGAAAATTAAAGCCATGAACCAGTAGATTTATCTTAAATCGCAAGGATAAATTCTTCATAACTCACTCCTTTAGAATTTAATGCGTCCACCAGAAAGGCAATGGAGTAGTCCATTTGATCTTTGGCATGGTGCTGTTTTTCAATTTCCAGCATTTTCTGATAAATGGGCTCAATAACTGCCAGGGCTTCATGGGACGGCTTGCGGCGAACAGAAAGATAACCGGTAATATTGCCGGAGGCATCCCGATCCGGTGTGATATTGGCAAAAACCCAGTAATAATGACCGTCTTTAGCCAGGTTTTTTACATAGGCAAAGACTTCTTCACCCTTGGAAATAGTATCCCAGACAAGCTTAAAAGCTCCCCTGGGCATATCAGGATGGCGGATAATATTGTGCTGAATACCCAGTAGTTCCTTTTCTGTATATTTTGCCATGTCCATAAAAATACGGTTGGCATAGGTAATACGCCCCTTGGTATCAGTCTTGGACACTATATAAGAATTTTCAGGCAGTGTTCGCTCTATATCCAGAGGCTGAATGTTTGGTTTCATTGTAGTATCTTCTTAAGATTAAATAAAAATAGAAAACCATCTGTTTGAGAATAGGCAACAGATACAGATTATTCAAATTAAACCTGAATTAATCAGTTGAACCTATTGCGACTAATCAAAAATAAAAACAGGAGTTCAGAATTTATAACGGCAGGAAACCAATAAACATCAGTTTTTTTGAAAAGAAATTAAGATTGAGCATGGACAGAATGTCCATGCTCACAAAGATTTTTAATAAATTACAGGCACTCTCCAACAGACTCCTCAGCACAGATCCGACCATCCACCCAGGTGGCATTACCCAGTTTGGCCTGAATCAGTATAGCACCCTGCAGGTTAGCACCCCGCAAATTGGCACCACGTAAGTCAGCATCAAGCAGATTGACCTTCTTCATATTAGCCAGCATCAGATTGGTATCCTGTAAATTGACCGCATGCATATGCGCGCCTTCCAGGTTAGACAGCATCATATCAGCACCTTTAAAATTGGACATATCAAGGGTCGAATACGACAGATTGGCGCGTTGCAGATTGGCCTTATCCAGACGCATAGTGGTCATAGAGGCACCATTCATATCTACGCCGGCAAGATTAGCACCCACTCTTACTGCCGAAGTGCACTGGGCATTCGGCTCAAATTTACAGGCCTTATTGACATCATCGATAGAGTCAATATCATCCGTCCAGGCATGAGCATTGGAGATAAGACTGCCGACAAACAATACAGAGCCGGCAATCATTGACGATTGTAGTAAGCTTTTCATTTTATAACCCTCAGGAAAAGAAAAAAATTAAAATGCCCTTTTTATTTTTTAGACCATACTGAGAACATAGTGTTTTCAGTCTGTCTTTGTTTAAGTTAGTAAGGGCTTGATAGTGTAAAACAGGCTAATATTAATAGAAATCGAATGAAAAAAACATTGATATAAAGCAACTGGCCAGAAAAAAGTTCTTAAATGGACTTTTCCAGGGCTTCCAGCAAAGCATCACGTAAATTTGGCTGTTGCTCAATATCCTCAACCTTCAAATGACGTAAGGCAATATCCTGCACTGTTTCCAGTTTCTGCTGGTATAACCAGCATTGCTGAAAACATTCAAAATCAAATTTATTTCCCTGCAGGCATTCACCTGCCAGGCCTGTTGGTTCACTAAAGACAACTTCACTGGCCAGCATCACTTCATAAGCATAGGAATAGCCATCAATTTCGCCATTTTTGGCTATCATATTATAGACATACTGGGGGATCACACCCGGTTCCAGAACCGGTTTAGCAGCAAAAAGCGCGTCCAGGTCAATTCTGGCAGACGGTGAAAATGTTTCTCCCTTAAAAGAGAATTTTATTGTGGCAGTAATACTATTAGTCATAATCAGGTTCTCGGCGTAACCACCCCGGTTTGTCCCTGGTATTTACCGTTTTTATCTTTATAGGAAATATCACATTCCTCATCTGATTCAAAAAACAGCATTTGTGCAACCCCTTCATTTGCATATATTTTTGCCGGTAAAGGCGTGGTATTGGAAAATTCCAGTGTCACATGCCCTTCCCACTCCGGCTCAAGGGGGGTTACATTAACAATAATACCGCAGCGGGCATAGGTGGATTTACCCAGACAGACTGTCAGAACTTTTCTTGGAATACGAAAATATTCTACAGTACGTGCCAGGGCAAAAGAATTGGGCGGGATAATACAGACATCGGACTCAACATCCACAAAACTGTTATCGTCAAAATCCTTAGGATCAACAATAGCGGAATTAATATTGGTAAAGATTTTAAACTCCCTGGAACAGCGTACATCATAGCCATAGCTGGAAGTACCATAGGATACTATCCTCTGACCATTGACTTCTTTAACCTGGTTGCCTTCAAATGGCTCTATCATGCCTTCATTTTCAGCCATGGAACGGATCCAGTGATCGGATTTAATACTCATAAGAATCTGGTGCTCACATTATTTTTAAATTAGCTGCTTAAATTATTTTATTATTTATCAGATACCATAAAAAAAGCGAACCATGCCGCTTTTTTTAATGCCTGCTATTATCTATTTGATAAACACTAAAAACAAGCCTGTTAAGATAAACAAACCTTAGTATTCATTAGCTTTGAGGGTATTTAATTCCTGTTGAGCCCGCGTTGCACGTTCTGTCTGCTCTATAAATTCCTGACTGCGCTGATCAGCAATGCGTTGTTCGAGTAATTTTCGATAGTTTTCATTACGTTTTTCATATTCTTTTTTTCGGGCCAGACGTTTTTCTTCCCGCTCCTGCTGCAGAGCCAGTTGACGCTCACGATATTGAGCTCGGCGGTATTCGTTCAGTTCCTGCTGTTCCTGATAACGGGCTTCCCGTTCCAGTCTGCGCTGCTCAGCCAGTTCCTTCTGCTTTTGATAATAGCCGGTATTGGCTCGCTGGTTACTGAGCACTTCAGTACGAATATTATTCATACTGGCCATTCTTTCCCGCTCAAATGCCAGATTCTGCTGCCGTATTTCCTTTTCATACTGCATATAATCGGACATCATATTGGCCGTCATAATATCTCTGCCGCTGGGCAGCAATGTAATTAAAATAACGGCAAAAACAACCGCCCCAATAAAAGCACGGGAAAATATAAAACCGCTGATAAATCCCGGCCAGTCAAAAGAACCGGCTGTTTCCACAGATGCACGAGTTCCACTGGAACGTTCTCTGGCCAGTTTATTATTATAGGCATTACGCAACGATATACTGGACAGCACCCGGTATGCATCAGTAAGACGCTGTTCTCTTTTCTGATACATAGGAGAATCATGAAGCCGATCTTTTGCTTCACGTAACAAACGCTGGTAAGCAAGCTCAATTATTTCCTGACTGGCATTTTCATTGACTTCCAGGATTTCATAATAAGTTTCTGAAGGCATTTTAAGAGTACCGGTTTTTAAAAAATCTGTATTGATTTCAAGATTAGCAATAATTAATAGTATTTGACAGGAAGCGGGCATAAAAAAGCCGCTGTACATTAACTGTACAGCGGCTTTTTTACTTCATAGCAACTTTGTTATTAAATATTAGTCATTTTTAATAACAATTTTAGGGAAACGATTAGTGTAATCACGGGCTTTAAGTGCCAGCTTGGCCGCAACCTTACGGGCAATATCAACATACAGCTCAGTAATACGGCTGTCTGGCTCAGAAACCACGGTGGGTTTACCGTCATCCGCCAGCTGACGAATGCTCATATCCAGAGGCAGAGCGCCTAATAAGTCAACATTTTCTTCTTCAGACATACGCTGACCGCCGCCTTCACCAAAGATGCGTTCTTCATGACCACAGTTGCTGCAGATATGAGTAGACATATTTTCTACCACACCCAGTACCGGGACATTCACCTTTTCAAACATTTTCAGACCTTTACGGGCATCCAGTAAGGCAATATCCTGAGGTGTAGTTACAATTACTGCACCACTGACAGGGATCTTCTGGGCCAGAGTCAGCTGGACATCACCGGTGCCAGGCGGCAGATCCACGACCAGATAGTCAACATCTTTCCAGCGGGTATCTTTAAATAACTGTTCCAGTGCCTGGGTGACCATTGGGCCACGCCAGATCATCGGAGTATCATCATCAATCAGAAAACCAATGGACATGGTCTGGATACCGTAATTAACCAGGGGTTCCAGAGACTGACCGTCTTCAGATTCAGGCTTGCCGCTGATACCTAACATACGCGGCATACTGGGGCCGTAAATATCCGCATCCAGTACTGCAACGCTGGCACCTTCTTTAGCCAGTGCCAGGGCCAGGTTAACTGTGGTGGTGGATTTACCCACACCGCCCTTACCGGACGCCACAGCAACAATGTTTTTAACACCTTGAATAGGCTGTACGCCTTTTTGCACGGCATGAATAACGATTTTACTGCTGATATTGACTTCAACTTCATCAATACCTTCAATTTCTGTTAACAGGGTGGTCAGTTTTTCGCTTAATTCCTGCTCATAACCCTGATGCGGAAAGCCCAGTTCAATATCAACGATTGCTTTTGAACCGTCCACCTGAACATTTTTAACACACTTGGCAGAAACCAGATCGGTTTCAAGGTAAGGGTCAATAAATTCTTTTAATTTTTCTTCAACTTGCTCTGCAGTTGCCATGGTAAAAAACTCCACCTGTTAAATTTTGAATTCAAATCCGAATTCTGCTAAATCCTTAGTAAATAAGTAGGGTATTATACAGATTTCTTTAATATACTCAAGAATATACTCAAGAGAGATATCTGAGATTAAGTCTGGATGTCCGTCAAAAACGGTTTTCAGTCCGGCCATGCTTGTGAAAGAACCGTTAAAATTGGTAAGATAGCATGTTTTATTTTTCCACGCACAACTTAATATTAAACAACGAATAGACTATTAATTTACCGATTATACCGCCATTAATACCCATAATTAAAATATGCGTATTAAAGGTATTAACAAAAGGGTTTTCCGTTCATGGCAACACAAGCGAATTCGACTACTGCGCAAAACAACAGCAAAAGAAAAATCCTGGTGACCAGTGCATTACCCTATGCCAATGGCTCTATCCATCTGGGACATCTTGTTGAATATATCCAGACCGATATATGGGTACGCTTTCAGAAAATGCAAGGTCATGAATGTTACTATGTCTGTGCCGATGATGCCCACGGAACCCCCATTATGCTGCGTGCCCAGTCCGAAGGCATTACCCCGGAACAGCTGATTGCAGAAACCAGCAAGGAACACCAGGCGGATTTTAAGGACTTTGCCATTGCCTTTGACAATTATTACAGCACCCATAGCCCGGAAAACCGTTTTTTTGCTGAAACCATCTATAACCGTCTGAACGATGCCGGCCATATCAGCAAACGCACTATCTCCCAGGCTTATGATCCTGAAAAAGAAATGTTTTTACCGGATCGTTTTATCAAGGGTGAATGTCCAAAATGCGGTGCCGCCGATCAATACGGCGATAATTGTGAAGTCTGCGGTGCCACCTACAGTCCTACTGAATTAAAAAATGCCGTTTCTGCAGTTTCCGGCGCCAAACCCATTGAAAAAGATTCAGAACACTTTTTCTTTAAATTGCCGGACTTCGAACCCATGTTAAAGGAGTGGACGGCGTCCGGTCATTTACAGGACGAAGTCAGCAATAAATTACAGGAATGGTTTGAGGCTGGTCTGCAGGAATGGGATATTTCCCGCGACAAGCCTTATTTCGGTTTTGAAATACCCGGCACTACCGACAAATACTTTTATGTCTGGCTGGATGCCCCTATTGGTTATATTGCCAGTTTCAAAAACCTGTGTGACCGTGAAGGCATTGATTTTGACAGTTTCTGGGAATCGGACAGCCAGAGTGAGCTGTACCATTTTATAGGCAAGGATATTATTTATTTTCATGGTCTGTTCTGGCCGGCCATGCTGCACGGCGCCGGTTTCAGAACTCCGACGGCTATTTTTGCCCACGGTTTTCTGACGGTGGACGGGCAGAAAATGTCCAAGTCCCGGGGCACATTTATTAAGGCCCGAACCTATCTGGAGCAATTAAATCCGGAATACCTGCGTTATTACTTTGCCGCCAAACTAGGCAGCGGGGTTACTGATCTGGATTTAAATCTGGAAGATTTCCGGCTGCGGGTCAATTCTGATCTGGTGGGCAAGGTCGTTAATATTGCCAGTCGCTGTGCCGGCTTTATTAAAAAGAAATTTAACTCAACCCTGTCAGAAACCGTCAGTGAACCGCAGTTATTTGACCAGTTTGCCAATGCCGCTGATGCCATTGCACAGCATTATGAAGCTCGTGAATTCAGCAAGGCCGTGCGGGAAATTATGGCTCTGGCGGATCATGCCAACCAGTATATTGATGACAAAAAACCCTGGCAGGCCATTAAGGAAGAAGGCAGAGAACAGGAAGTACATGATGTCTGCAGTATGGGCCTGAACCTGTTCCGGCAGTTAATCATCTATCTGGCACCGGTACTGCCCGTTATGGCTGATAAAGTCGCCGACTTTTTAAACCTGGACAGCATGAACTGGGACGATGCACAGACCCCCTTAACCAGCCATGAAATTAAAAAATTTAAGCCTCTGATGATGCGGGTTGAAGATGAACGGGTGCAGGCCGTTATCGATGCCTCCAAAGAAGAACTTAAGGCAACCCAGACTGAAGTTAAACAGGACAGCACAGCCGCTAAGGCTGACAAGGATTCACCCTTAAGTGCTGATCCCATCAGCGAAACCATTAACTTCGATGATTTTGCCAAAATAGATTTACGCATAGCCCGTATTGTTAAGGCAGAGCACGTGGAAAAAGCCGATAAACTGCTCCAGCTCACACTGGATCTGGGCGGTGAAACCCGCAATGTCTTTGCCGGCATAAAATCTGCCTACAAACCAGAAGACCTGGAAGGCAAACTAACGGTAATGGTCGCTAACCTGGCCCCCAGAAAAATGCGCTTCGGCCTCTCCGAAGGCATGGTCCTGGCCGCCGGCCCGGGCGGGAAAGATCTGTGGATTCTGAATCCTGACGGTGATCAGGAGAATGGTGCGCAGCCTGGTATGAGAGTGAAATAGGAGACAGCGTTCAGCGTTCAGCGTTCAGCGTTCAGAAAGAGCTTTTTGTTCTTGCTCTTAATCTGAACGCTGAACGCTGAACGCTGAACGCTCACATTTATGAGCGAATATTTTTTACTTTTAATCTCAACCATTTTTGTTAACAACTTCGTGCTGGTTAAGTTTCTTGGCCTGTGTCCGTTTATGGGCTCGTCCAGGAAGCTGGAAGTGGCGGCGGGGATGGCGCTGGCGACAACGTTTGTTTTAACGCTGTCATCTGCATCCAGTTATCTGGTTAACCAGTATATTCTTATTCCTCTGGATATTGAGTATCTTCGTACCATTACCTTTATTCTGGTGATTGCTGCCGTCGTTAACTTTACTGAAATGGTGGTACACAAAACCAGTCCTATGCTGTATCAGGTGCTGGGGATGTTTCTGCCGTTAATTACTACTAACTGTGCAGTTTTAGGGGTGGCCTTACTTAATGTTCAGACCGGCTATAACTTCTTTGAGTCAATTATTTTCGGTTTTGGTGCTGCGGTGGGTTTTTCCATGGTAATGGTCTTATTCGCTTCCATTCGTGAGCGTCTGGCTTCTGCTGATGTTCCGGAAATCTTTCAGGGTGCCCCCATTGGTCTGATCACGGCCGGCTTAATGTCTATTGCTTTTTTAGGTTTTACCGGCCTGGATAAGGGGCTGAACTAGGATGCTCTGGGGTATACTGGCCATTATTGCTCTGGCAGCCCTGTTTGGGCTGTTGCTGGGTCTGGCCTCCGTTGTCTTTAAGGTAGAATCCAGTCCGGTAGTGGATCAGATTGATGCTCTGCTGCCGCAGACTCAATGCGGCCAGTGCTCTTATCCCGGCTGTCGGCCTTATGCCGAGGCCATTGCCGCTGGTGAAGCCCCGATTAACCTCTGTCCTCCCGGCGGCGAAAACACCGTTCAGGCTCTGGCTGATCTGCTGGATGTCGAGGTTCTGCCTCTGGAAGAAGAGGAAGAAGCCCATGAAGGCCCTATTGTTGCCGTTATTATAGAAGAACTCTGTATCGGCTGTACCTTATGTATTCAGGCCTGTCCGGTGGATGCCATTATTGGCGCCGCCAAACAGATGCATACGGTCATAGAAAGTGAATGTACCGGCTGTGAACTCTGTGTTCCACCCTGCCCTGTGGACTGTATTGAAATGGTGCCGGTCAAACAGACTATTACCACCTGGCACTGGCCTGAACCCCAGTACGATGTTAACCATACTCCTACTGGAAATATTTTTACTACTATTGACCAGGTACTGGCGGAGAATGCTCACCCATGAGTATCAGCACACACATACAGCGCTTATGGTCTTTCCCCGGCGGCCTGAAACTGGACGGCAGAAAACAGCTGTCCAATGAAGGCCCTATTGAAAGCGCTGAAATACCTCATCTGCTGGAAATTCCCCTGAGTCAGCATATTGGTCATCCGGCTGAAGCAGTGGTTAAAGTCGGAGACAGTGTCAAAAAAGGCCAACTCATTGGTCATGCCGAGGGAGCAGTCAGTGCCCCCGTACACGCTTCCAGTTCCGGTACCGTAACCGCTATTGAAGAACGGCTGGTCCCCCACCCGTCCGGCCTGCCGGCTTTATGTGTCATAATTGAGACTGATGGCTATGACCGCTGGGATAACTGCACACCTTTAATTTCTCTGGATGATCCGCAGCATAAAAATCTGCATGCACTGAGTGCGGAACAAATTACTGATAAGGTGGCTGAAGCTGGTATTGTCGGCCTTGGCGGTGCACTGTACCCGTCAGCCGCCAAACTGAAAACCGCTCGAAAAAAAGCCACTGACACCCTGATCATCAATGCCGCAGAATGTGAGCCGTATATTACCTGTGATGATGCCCTGATGCGTAACCGTCCTGAAGAAATTATTCTGGGCATATTGCTAATTAAAAAAATTGTGGGGGCCAGATACTGCCTGATCGGTATTGAAGACAATAAGCCTGAAGCATTTAAAGCCTTATCCGATGCCATTGCCGGTTATGAGCGGGCTATCCATGAACATTGCGAACAGACCATAGAAATTATTCAGGTACCGACCCGTTATCCGGCCGGCGGTGAAAAACAGTTAATACAGGTACTGACAGGCAAGGAAGTCCCAACCCAGGGGCTGCCTATGGATATCGGCATTATCTGTCACAATATCACCACGGCCGCGACTGTCTATCAGGCGGTTTATCGTGGTGAGCCCTTAGTGTCCCGTATTGTCACCATTACCGGCGGCGCCATAAAAAAACCGCAGAATATGGAAGTGGCCATCGGCACCTCTATTCGGGAAATTATGGATCAGGCCGGCTGGGATAAAACCAGGGTGGATAAAATTATCATGGGCGGCCCCATGATGGGTTTTGCCCTGCCCTCAATAGATGTTCCTGTCACCAAGGCCACTAACTGCATTCTGGTCAGCGAACCCGGCGAACTGGCTACTCCACCGCCGGCCATGCCCTGTATCCGCTGCAGCCGCTGTGCCGACAGCTGTCCCATGTCCCTGCTGCCCCAGCAGATGTACTGGTACGCTAAAGCCAGGGATCTGGAAAAGATTCAGGACTATAATATTTTTGACTGCATTGAATGCGGCTGCTGCTCCTATGTCTGCCCCAGCAATATTCCACTGGTACAGTATTTCCGTTATGCCAAAAATGAAATATGGGATGATGAGCGGGAACGCAACAAGGCCAATCTGGCCCGTGAGCGCCATGAGTTCCGCCAGGAACGCCTGGAAAAAATGAAAAAAGCCAGGGAAGAAGCAGCTCGACTGCGCAAGGAAAAGCTGGCTAAAAAGAAAGCTGAGGAAAAGCAAAAGGCCGCCGGAGGGGATGGAGGAAAATCACCGGCCAGCAGTCATGCCGATTTAATCCAGGAAGCTATTGCCCGCAGCAAGGCTAAAAAAGCTCAGCAGCAGGCATTGAAGAGGAATACGGAGAATTTGACTGAAGCGCAGCAGAGGCAGGTTGATGAGGCTGAGCGGAGGAGAAAGAAGCGTTGAGAAAGAGCATAAGCGTTCAGCGTTCAGCGTTCAGCGTTCAGCGTTCAGAAAGAGCATCGAGTGTTAAGTGTTAAGTGTTAAGTGTTAAGTGTTAAGTGTTAAGAAATAGTTTGGGTTAAATAGTAAAAACTGAATAGGAATTTAAGTTAATACATGTTTGTTGCGCAGAGTTCGCCTTTTTTAAAACCTGAG
>JALVDE010000415.1 GCA_027009375.1 Gammaproteobacteria bacterium | reverse complement strand
CCGATTCAAAATAATTTAGTACTGGGAAAAACAGTTTGCGAACAATAGCTTTCATTTTGAATCGGGCTCTCTGTAGTATTAGAATTTAACAGAAAATATTATAACCCAATACTGGTTTAATCTTGTATTAAAATACAGGCCCGAACGCTCTACTTGTTAATGCTGCATTTTTTTCATCATACCCGGCATCTGAATTTTTCTAACCGGAGCAGTAAAGGTTTTTTCACTGCCGTCAGAAAATTTCAGGGTTACGGACACTTCCTGTCCTGGTTTCAGATTATTTTTCAGATTAATTAACATAATATGCAGACCGCCCGGTTTTAATACGGTTTGACCTTTAGCCGGAATATCTATTTTTTCAATACGGCGCATCTTCATCATACCATTGTCATGGATATGGGTATGCAGCTCTACTACTTCAGCTGCCGGACTGCTGGCCGACACTATACTCTGCATAGTATCCGAAGCATTATCCAGCTGTAAAAATGCCGCACTTATTTTCTGTCCGGGCGGAACTGCCCGTACATAGGGGTCAGTAATAGTAACCTCATCACTGGCCTGGGAGTTTGCCTGCAGATGCGATGAAAACAACAGACTGAATAAAGCGAACATAATATAAGGGAGTTTTTTCATGTTTTTTTCCTTCTGCTTAAAGATATTTTCTGATGGCTGCCAGTATTTGCTCAGGTAAAGCACCATGGGGCAGGCGTTCTACCAGTTTACCCTGCGGATCAATGACATAGGTTTCAGAAGAATGATCCACTACATAATTGGTTGCAGAATCCAGCACGACTTTTTTATACACCGCACCATACCGTTTAGCCAGCTCAGCAATGACTTCAGGTTTACCAGTAATTCCCATAATGGCCGGATGAAAATACTGGGTATATTCTTCCAGACGCTGCACACTGTCTCTCTCAGGATCAACACTGATAAACAGCCCCTGCACCCGTTGCAGCTCTTCCTTGCTTAACTGTCCAAGCGCCCCGGCCATCATGGACAGGTTGGTTGGACAGATATCAGGGCACATGGAATAACCAAAATAAATCAGCACCACCTTACCCCTGAAATCTTTTAAGGATACCGGTCCCTGTGCAGACTGCAGAGTGAAATCACCACCGGCTGGCAGGGCATGATTATTCTGCCCGGTCATGGCAGACTCACCACCGGGTTGCCAGATAAAAAGCACATAGCCAATGGCCAGTAATAACAGAATAATAACAACGGGGAGCATTTTTTTCATGGTATCACTTACTTGTTGTAGAGTTATTAATAATGCTTGCGAGTAAGAAAAATAAAGGGCGCGATAATAATTCCCTGCTCAGTCTGCAGGTATACATCCGCCTGCCATTCCATCTGGTTTCTAATACAGACCGGCAACATACCCGAACCTGTCCAGACATTAGGGGAAGATTCTGTGAGTTTGACATTATTAGGCCCCATATTCATGGTTGTCCCCTTAAAGTCGACCGTAACCCCCTGAATCTGTTTAGATTCAGGTTCAGATACAGACCGGCTTTTTAACTGCACAGCAATTTGAATGGGTTTAACCAGGGGAATGGGGCGTGGAGTAATAGACAGAGTAACTTCACCCTCCGGCCATTTAAGTGTACAGTCAGATTTCTGCAGATCACAGCTCTGATCCACCGTAAGCCGCAACAGCACCTGCTGAGACTTAGCCTGCTGGTTTTTATAATAAGCCAGTGACAGCAGTACCCCAATGAGCACCACTGACAGAATTGCCATAAATAAAGTACGTTTTTCCATAATCAAATTCTAATATATTACAGAAAAACATCCTCTATCCCGGAATAGATGTGTGAAATGACACAGTAGAGCAGCGTTGAGCGTTGAGCGTTGAGCGTTGAGCGTTGAGCGTTGAGCGTTGAGCGTTGAGCAAAAAT
>JALVDE010000414.1 GCA_027009375.1 Gammaproteobacteria bacterium | reverse complement strand
CCCCGGGTTACAAACCCGCCGAATCCCTTAATGCCGCCGCCTTATCCGTCAACTCCCAGCTAAACTGAGGCTCTTCACGACCAAAATGCCCATAGGCTGCAGTGGCACGATAAATGGGGCGCAATAAGTTCAGCATTTTAACCAGACCCCCGGCCCGTAAATCAAAATGCTCATTAATCAATTCCACCAGACGGCTATTATCCACTTTTCCGGTGCCAAAAGTGTCAACTGAAATAGACGTAGGCTGAGAAACCCCAATGGCATAGGATACCTGAATTTCACAGCGATCCGCCAGACCAGCGGCAACAATGTTTTTGGCTACATAGCGTCCGGCATAAGCTGCACTACGGTCAACCTTGGAGGGATCCTTGCCGGAGAAGGCGCCGCCGCCATGGCGAGCCATACCGCCGTAAGTATCCACAATAATTTTACGGCCGGTCAGACCGCAGTCGCCCACGGGACCGCCGATAACAAAACGACCGGTTGGGTTAATATGATATTTGGTATCTTTATCCAGCCATTTTTCCGGCAGTACCGGCTTGATAATTTCATCCATAACCGCTTCGCGCAGAGTATTAGTACTGATATCATCAGAATGCTGGGTGGACAGCACCACCGCGTCAATCCCTACCGGCTGGCCGTTTTCATAACGGAAAGTGACCTGGCTCTTGGCATCGGGTCGCAGCCAGTCCAGCAGGCCGCTTTTTCTGACATGGGCCTGACGTTTAACCAGCTGGTGTGCATAAGTAATCGGTGCCGGCATTAAAACATCTGTTTCATTGCTGGCATAGCCGAACATAAGGCCCTGGTCACCAGCACCCTGCTCGTGATCGTCTGATTCATCCACACCCATGGCAATATCGGCAGACTGCTTGTCAATAGAAGTCAGTACTGCGCAGGACTCATAGTCAAAACCCATATCGGAATGGTTATAACCAATTTCCTTAATGGTCTCTCGGACAATGGACTGCATGTCCACATAGGAAGAGGTGGTAATCTCACCTGAAAGGATCACCATGCCGGTATTAATCATGGTTTCACAGGCGACACGGGCTGTTGTATCTTTGCTTAATATAGCGTCCAGTACGGCATCTGAAATTTGATCGGCGACTTTATCAGGATGGCCTTCAGAAACAGACTCAGAGGTAAACAGGTGGCTATTGGCCATAATTGGGATTTCCTTTAACAAATAACCTTAGTTCTGACATCTTTACCTGGTACTTTTTCTGTACTTTCTCAGTGCTGTGTAAAGATAGAATAAGGCGTTCTATAATAAATGATCCCCTAAGTGTAAGGCTTATTTTATAAACTTTAAATAAATTTAATAAAATAGTAGGATAAATTGAATATATTTCATAGTTTTTAGCAATCACCTTAAAGCTAAAACCTAAACTAACCAAGGAGTTCAAATGGTCAGTCTGGAAACCCCGGTGTGTGAATTTGGTAAAGAGGCAATTGATTTTGCCCTGCCTGATGTGGATGGAAAAATATGGACCCTGCAGGATTGTGCCGGTGAAAAAGGCCTGCTGGTGATGTTTATCTGTAACCACTGCCCTTATGTTAAGGCCATTCGTGAACGCCTGGTGCGTGATACCCGGGAATTAAAAACTCTGGGTATTAATAGTGTCGCGATTATGTCTAATGATCCTGCGCAATACGAAGAAGATTCACCAGAAAATATGAAAAAAGTAGCGCAGCAATACGACTTCCCCTTTCCTTATTTACTGGATGCCACTCAGGCCGTTGCCAAACAGTATGGGGCCGTCTGTACGCCGGATTTTTTTGGTTATAACAAGAACCTGAAATTACAGTATCGCGGACGTCTGGATGCATCCCGTAAAGAGACTGCGCCGGACGATGTAAAACGGGATTTATTCGATGCCATGAAACAGGTGGCTCAGACCGGTCATGGTCCTAAGGAACAGATCCCCAGTATGGGCTGTTCAATCAAGTGGATTGATTGATATTTATCAAGCTGAGATAAACTTATATCAAGTATAAAAAAACTCATCAGCATGCCAAACCAGGAATTGCTTTGTTTGTAACTAGTTGAAAAATAAAGGGTATTATGTGTGTAACTATATGCTTTTCTAATAGTTAGTATAAGTTATTGCTTATGCCAACTATTAAAAAATATAGTTGTACTTTATACCTGATTTCTATTATATTTCGATAATCAATTTTTTAGCGTAAAGTTTATCTTGGTGAAAACATCCCTGAAATATGGATAAAAGATAGCCAAAAATAACCAAAAAAGTTGCTGTCTCATTAAAGATGAGAGACAATGAAGAACTTTACAAAATTTTAATTTAAACGTAATTGCCCGGTACCGGCTTTTCAGAATACTGATAAAGCGGATATTCGAAGCCGTTACAAAATAGAAATTCCTTAATTTCCAGGAGAAACATATGCCAGAACGTAAGGTACTAGCCAATGCTATTCGTGCATTAAGTATGGATGCAGTGCAAAAAGCGAACTCAGGTCACCCAGGTGCACCTATGGGTATGGCTGATATCGCAGAAGTGTTGTGGAATGACTTTATGACGCACAATCCAGCCAACCCGAAGTGGGCGGATCGTGACCGTTTTATTCTGTCCAATGGCCACGGCTCAATGCTTATCTATTCATTATTACACCTGACTGGTTATGATCTCTCTATCGATGATCTGAAACAGTTCCGTCAGCTGCACTCCAAAACTCCGGGACATCCTGAATACGGTTATGCGCCAGGCGTAGAAACGACCACCGGTCCTCTGGGTCAGGGTATTACCAATGCTGTTGGTATGGCGCTGGCAGAAAAAACGCTGGCGGCCCAGTTTAACCGTGACGGCCACGAAATTGTTGACCATTACACTTATGTGTTTATGGGTGACGGCTGTATGATGGAAGGTATTTCCCATGAAGCCTGTTCTCTGGCCGGTACCTGGGGCCTGGGCAAACTGATTGCTTACTGGGATGATAATGGTATTTCTATTGACGGCCATGTTGAAGGCTGGTTTACAGATGATACGCCTAAGCGTTTTGAGTCTTACGGCTGGCACGTTATCCGTGATGTTGATGGTCATGATCCGGAAGCTATCCGTAATGCCACATTAGAAGCCCGTTCGGTAACTGATCGTCCTACCTTAATCTGTACCAAAACCGTTATCGGTATGGGCTCACCCAACCTGTGCGGTACCCATGACTGTCATGGTGCGCCTCTGGGTGAAGATGAAATTAAACTGACCCGTGAAAACATTGGCTGGGAATATGAGCCATTTGTTATTCCTGATGATGTTTACAGTGGCTGGGATGCCCGCAGCAAAGGTACCGAGGCAGAAAATGCCTGGAATGAAAAATTTGCAGCGTATCAGGCAGCCTATCCCGAACTGGCGGCTGAATTTACCCGTCGTATGAACGGTGAACTGCCAGGCAACTGGACTGAAGTAGCGGATGCCTTTGTTAAACAAAGTGTTGAAAATGCTGCAACGATTCCTTCCCGTAAGGCTTCTCAGTTAGCGATTGAAGGTTATGCCAAAGCCTTACCTGAATTTTTAGGTGGTTCTGCTGACCTGTCACCATCTAACCTGACCACCTGGTCTGGTTCGGTTTCCATTATGGATGATCCGGCCGGTAACTACATCAGCTATGGTGTACGTGAATTCGGTATGTCAGCCATTATGAATGGTGTAACCCTGCACGGCGGTTTCCTGCCTTATGGCGCAACCTTCCTGATGTTCTCGGAATATGCCCGTAATGCTCTGCGTATGGCAGCCTTAATGAAACTGCGTACCCTGTTTGTTTATACTCACGACTCCATTGGTCTGGGTGAAGACGGTCCGACTCACCAGCCCATTGAGCAGATAGCCACTCTGCGTATGATTCCAAACATGTCTGTCTGGCGTCCGGCCGATGCGGTTGAATCAGCAGTAGCCTGGCGTTGTGCTATTGAAAAGTCCGATGGCCCAAGCTGTCTGATTTTCTCTCGTCAGAACCTGGATCACCAGGAACGCTCTGATGAAGCTCTGGCTAATATCTCCAAAGGCGGTTATATACTGTCTGACTGTGAAGGCACTCCGGATGTGATTCTGATTGCTACCGGTTCGGAAGTGGGTATTACCATGGATGCTGCCAAAGAATTAACCGGCAAGGGCAAAAAAGTACGCGTGGTTTCCATGCCATGTACTAATGTCTTTGATGCTCAAAGCGATGACTATAAAGAGTCTGTACTGCCTGCCGCTGTTACTGCTCGGGTTGCCGTTGAAGCCGGTGTTACCTATGCCTGGGGCGAATATGTCGGTCTTAAGGGCAAGGTTATCGGTATTAACCGCTTCGGTGAATCGGCACCTGCAGGTGAACTGTTCAAGGAATTCGGCTTTACTGTTGAGAATGTTGTCGCAACGGCTGAATCCATCATGTAAAACATCTACGATTCGGGCCGCTGTATGCTAAAACCATTCATCGGCCCGCATCGCAAAATTGCCAGCTCATGGCAAGTTTATACAAAATTTAAAGATTTAAAATTAGTTAAATATTAGGAGAAATAATAATGACGATTAAAGTCGGTATTAATGGTTTTGGCCGTATCGGTCGTATGGTTTTCCGTGCTGTTTACAATGAATTTGATGACATTGAAATCGTTGGTATTAACGATTTACTGGATGCCGATTACCTGGCATACATGCTGAAATATGATTCAGTACACGGTCGTTTTGCTCATGATGTTGCTTCCGAAGACGGTGCAATGATTGTTGATGGCAAGAAAATCCGTTTAACGGCTGAACGTGATCCAGCTGATCTGAAATGGGGTGATGTTGATGCGGATATCGTTATTGACTGTACCGGTTTCTTCCTGACTGAAGAAAGCTGTCAGAAGCATATTGATGCCGGCGCCAAAAAAGTGGTTCAGTCTGCACCTTCCAAAGACGGTACTCCCATGTTCGTATACGGTGTAAACCATACGGATTATGCAGGTCAGGCCATCGTTTCTGCGGCTTCCTGTACTACTAACTGCCTGGCACCTGTAGCCAAGGTTCTGAATGACAAGTGGGGCATCAAGCGTGGTCTGATGACTACTGTTCACGCGGCTACTGCCACTCAGAAGACTGTTGACGGCCCATCTATGAAAGACTGGCGCGGTGGTCGTGGTATTCTGGAAAACATTATTCCTTCTTCTACCGGTGCGGCTAAAGCAGTTGGCGTTGTACTGCCAGAACTGAACGGCAAACTGACGGGTATGGCTTTCCGTGTACCTACTTCTGACGTATCAGTTGTTGACCTGACAGTTGAACTGGACAAAGATGCTTCCTATGACGACATTTGTGCGGCTATGAAAGAAGCTTCTGAAACCGGTGATATGAGCAAGACTCTGGGTTACACTGATGAAAAAGTCGTCTCTACAGACTTCCGCGGTGTTGGCTTCTCATCTATTTTTGATGCGGGCGCTGGTATTGCACTGGACGGCACTTTTGTTAAAGTCGTTTCCTGGTACGATAACGAGTATGGTTACACCTGTAACATGCTGCGTTTTGTTGAGCACGTTGCTGCCAACTAATTATCAGTAAAATCAGACAAAGAGCATATCAGGTGAACACCACCTGTTGTGCTCTTTGCTTTTTATAAAAATACAAATTTCTGTATATTGTATTTATATAACATGTTTTTGTAACCTCAAAGTTATAACCAAAGTATAGTTGGCATTTAAATAGGTTTTAGGCATAAAATACATTTAAATGGTAATTAACCGCTTTTAAACTCATTTGAAAAGAGGAATTCACATGTCAGTTATTAAAATGACCGATCTGGACCTGTCAGGCAAACGTGTACTTATCCGTCAGGATCTCAATGTACCGATTAAAGACGGTAAAGTCACTTCCGACAAGCGTATCCGTGCTTCTCTGCCAACCATAGAAAAAGCGCTTGAAGGCGGAGCTAAAGTCATGATTATGTCTCACCTGGGTCGTCCGACAGAAGGTGAATACTCTGATGAATTTTCCATGGCACCGGTAGCAGCTCACATGTCTGAACTGATGGGCAGAGAAGTGAAGCTGGTTAAGGATTATCTGGATGGCTTCGATATGGGTGATGCCGATGTGGTACTGCTGGAAAATGTCCGTTTTAATGCGGGTGAAAAGAAAAATGATGAAGTTCTGGCTAAAAAATACGCGGCATTATGCGATGTATTTGTAATGGACGCCTTTGGTACCGCTCACCGTGCACAGGGTTCTACCTATGGCGCGGCACAATATGCACCGGTTGCCTGTGCCGGCCCTCTGCTGGCGGGAGAACTGGATGCTCTGGGCAAAGCCCTGGATAATCCGGCACGACCCATGGTGGCCATTGTGGGTGGTTCTAAAGTTTCTACCAAGCTGACGGTTCTGGAATCACTGTCTAAGGTGGTTGACCAGCTGATTGTTGGTGGTGGTATTGCCAATACCTTTATTGCAGCCGAAGGTTACAATGTAGGTAAATCTCTGTATGAAGAAGACCTGGTTGAAACGGCTAAAAGTTTGAAAGCCGCCGCTATAGATCGTGGTGGAGATATTCCAGTACCCACCGATGTGGTTTGTGCCAAGGAATTTTCTGAAACGGCAGAAGCTGAACTAAAATCCGTAGAAGATGTAACGGATGACGACATGATTTTTGATATTGGTCCTGACAGTGCCCAGGCTCTGGCTGAAGTACTCAAAAGTGCCGGCACCATTGTCTGGAACGGCCCTGTAGGTGTCTTTGAATTTGACCAGTTTGGTGAAGGCACTAAGGCCATTTCTCTGGCCATTGCAGAATCCCCCGCATTTTCAATTGCCGGCGGTGGTGATACTCTGGCAGCCGTTGATAAATATAATATTGCTGATAAAGTATCCTATATTTCCACGGGCGGCGGTGCATTTCTGGAATTCCTGGAAGGCAAAAAACTGCCTGCCGTTGCTATTCTGGAAGAACGTGCCAAAGGTTAATTCTCTGTTGTTACAGGTTTAACTCCAGACAGAAAATAGTAACAGCACCTTTACCCGGCTCCTCGTAATAGCTGTTTTGCTCTTTGTGTACTCTGAAAGGCAAAACTCGAGGTGCTGAGTTTAATGATAATGGTCAAAAGTGGCCGTTATTTACAAAAGCGGAAGACTGAATGTTTAGACGGACGAAAATTCTGGCCACCTTAGGGCCTGCTACCGATGATCCCAAAGTACTGGATAAGATCATTGAAGCCGGTGTTGATGTGGTGCGTATTAATTTTTCGCATGGAACCCCTGAAGAACACTTGTCCAGAGCAGAAAAACTACGCTCCAGAGCCCGTTCTTTTGGACGTCAGGTGGGTGTGCTGGCTGATCTGCAGGGACCTAAGATACGTATTGAACGTTTTCGTGACGGTCCGATAGAATTAAACGAAGGCGACCAATTTATATTTGATGCCAATCTGGACATTGCCGAAGGTGATCAAAACCGGGTCGGTATCAGTTATAAAGAACTGGTGGATGATGTTAAACGCGGTGATAACCTGCTGATTGATGACGGTCGCCTGGTATTCTGGGTCGATCATGTTGAAGATCACGAAGTGGTCTGCCGGGTGGTTGTAGGCGGTAAACTGTCTGATCGTAAAGGCATCAATCTACAGGGCGGCGGGCTTTCAGCCAGTGCTCTGAGTGATAAAGACAAGGCTGATATAAAAGTAGCCGCGCAGATGGGCGCCGACTATCTGGCCGTTTCTTTTCCTATCTGTGCCGATGATATTCATCTGGCACGTGAACTATT
>JALVDE010000413.1 GCA_027009375.1 Gammaproteobacteria bacterium | reverse complement strand
AGAAGCTGTCAGAATGTGCCGCGATGCAGGCTGGCGTTATTTTATTTCGCACCGCTCCGGAGAGACTTCAGATACCTTCCTGGCTGACTTTGCCGTGGCTATGGACGGCGGACATCTTAAATCCGGTTCGGCAAGTCGCAGCGAACGTATTGCAAAATATAACCGCCTGCTTGAAATTGAACAGCAACTGGGTGACTCAGCTTTATATTACTGGGAGTGAGCCCAGTGCTCTGGTAATTCAACCAGATCTGCAAAATACTCCAGAAAACGGGCGGCGTCTGCACCATAAACGACTCGATGGTCACAACTCAGAGTAAATACAGCATAGCCGTCCTGTTCTGCCCCGACCGCAAGGATAGCCGCAGAACCCGGCGGCACAATCGCTTCAAACTGGGTAACTCGTTTAAACACACCCAGGTTAGACAGGTAAATAGTGGCGCCTTTATAATCAGTCGGTTTAATACGACGGGCTTTTATTTTAGCTTTAAGTGAATCCCACTGCTTATTTAATTCTGCTATGGACTGTACTGCTGCATCCCGTATTACCGGTGTCAGCAGACTGCCGGGCCTGTCTACCGCGATTCCGACATCCACCTGTTTACGTTGTGCCAGGCCGTAAGGTGTATAGGCCGCATTAAACTGAGGATATTTCTGTACGGTCATTGCAAGCGCTTTGCACAGGAGTAAAGTCAGAGATATTTTTTGCTTCTCAGCCGTTTTTATAAGCTTTGTCATAGCAATTCCGGCACTGACCCTGAATGTCGGGATCCCCAGTGTTGCGGTCATATTATCTGCAATGGCCCGATGCATGGGGGTAAATAATTTATAGTGCCATTCGGGACCATCATCCAGATTGGGCTGGCTACCCTGTAGGGCGGCGGCCAGAACCTGCGGGCTATGAATGATGCCGTCTGTATCAGGGCGGATAGTAGCAGGATCAATGTTAAGTTCCTGGGCAAGGCCTCGGGCATAGTGAGAAATTTTTAGTGAAAGGGGATGAGCTGTAGCCTGTGATGTGCTACCTGGTGTTGAAGCCTTGGTGACAGGTTTTGCTTCTAATTTTATTTCCGGTTCTATCTGCTTTTTTTTCTGTTCGGGTTCAGTGACTGTTTGTTCGACAGGCTGTTCTTCAGAGGACTTTGAATCTGCAATATAAGCAATGGTTTCACCAATAGGGATATCCACACCCGTCGGAGCCAGAGGGCCAGTAAGAAAACCATCCTTAAATGCTTCCACTTCCATAATGGCTTTATCGGATTCAACTTCTGCCACGGCTTCCCCTTTTTTAACCGGGTCGCCGGGCTGTTTTAACCATTCACTGAGTTGTCCGGTTTCCATAGTATCTGAAAGAACCGGTAATTTTAATGCTTCTCGTGACATAATGACTCTCCGGCCTAAATGATCTGTTTTACTGCGTTAATAATACTGGATACGGTTGGGATACTTGCCGCTTCCAGGGTTCCATTATAGGGAGTAGGGAGGTCCAGCCCAGTATGACGTTGTACCGGAGCATCCAGCTCGTAAAAACAGCGTTCACTTAAGGTGGCGGCTAATTCAGCACCGGCTCCGGAAAAACCGCAGTCTTCTTCAACAATTAACAGGTGATGAGTTTTACTGACAGAGTCAATACAGGTCTGCCAGTCAATCGGACTGAGGCTGCGCAGATCAATCACTTCAATATCTATCCCGTCTTCAGCCAGTTTATCAGCGGCCTGTTGTGCCAGAATAGCTGTGCGCGAATAACTGATCAGTGTCAGGGCGCTGCCTGCCCTGCGTACTGCGGCCCTGTGCATTGGCGGTGCTTCAAGCGCCATGTCCAACGGCCCTTTGCTGAAATACAGCAGTTCATGTTCCAGAATAATAACAGGTTCATTGCTTTGAATGGCCTGGCGTAACTGCCACCAGGCATCCTGCGGTGTTGACGGTACGGCAATGCGCAGACCGGGAACATTCATCAGAGTATGTTCCAGCCTTTGAGAATGCTGAGCCGCCAGCTGTTTGGCCACGCCACCGGGTACCCTTATAACCAGAGGCATGGGAAACTGACCGCCAGACATAAAGGGGATCTTGGTGGCCATATTAATAATGGCATCCAGAGCCAGCAGGGCAAAGTTAATGGTCATAATTTCTATGACCGGGCGCATACCTACCATGGCCGCGCCAACACCCAGGCCGGTAAAGCCGCCTTCAGAAATAGGAGTGTCACGTACCCGCCATTCACCGTATTTTGCATACAGGCCTTCGGTTACCCGATAACTGCCGCCGTAAAGCCCGACATCCTCACCCATAGTAAAGACACTATTGTCAGCGGCCATTTCGATGTCCATGGCTTTATTTAATGCCTGCCAGAGTAATACTTCATCAGTCATCAGATTAATACCTCCTGTCCACGATTGCAGTTAAGCGCTGACCAGGCATCATCCATAGAGGGTTCCGGGCTGGCTGCAGCATATTGTACAGCCTGCTCAACAATCTCATTGACCTGTTTTTTCATTTGCTCGATGTCTTCAGGATTAATTAAATTTTCCCGGTGCATATGGTTGCTTAAATGTTCAATATTATCCCTGCCGACGGCACTGATCTTTTCGGCATCGGGATATTCCGGAATGCTGTCCTGCAGCATTACAGTCACCGGATCTTCATCCTTGAATGCCTGTACTTCTACTTTAGGCCTGTAACTGCCGGGATCAGCCATGGAGTGCCCCCGGAAACGATAGGTCTCTATTTCCAGAAACTGCGGGCCGGTACCTTCCCGGATCCTCAGTAAGGCTGACTGCGTGGCTTTATAAACCTCCATAACATCCATACCGTTTACCTGTTCAGCAGGAATTTTATAGCCACAGGCCCGTTTATAAACTTCGGTCACCTTTGAGTGACGGTGTATTTCTGTACCAATCTGGTAACGGTTGTTTTCACAGATAAATAAAACCGGCAGATTCCATAAAGCGGCCATATTCAGGGATTCATGAAATGTCCCCTGGTTAACGGCGCCGTCACCAAAAAAGCAGATCACGGCTTCCGGTAAATTGCGCATAGCAATGGCATAAGCAATACCCGTAGATACCGGGTAGGTTTCACCGACAATGCCATAACCGCCCATAAAACGCCGCTGCTGATCAAACAGGTGCATTGAGCCGCCCATGCCGCCACTGCAGCCATCTTTGCGGCCAAACAGTTCTGCCATGACCTTACCGGGAGGAACACCGCGTACCAGGGCATGGACATGTTCCCGATAGGTACTTACGACATAATCACCGGGTTCTGATGCATGCAGTACGCCGACGGCTACGGCTTCCTCACCGGGATAAAGGTGCAGAAAGCCGGCAATATTGCCCTGAGTGTATTCATAGGCCGCCCGTTCTTCAAAGGCTCTTGCCAGCAGCATGTCTTTAAGCATAGCTTTTAATATGTCACGTTCCATTTCAGCTTTCCTGTGTAAAATTATCGGCCAGGGACTGCGCCAGTTTAACCACATTAGTTGAATGATTAATTGAATCACAGCTCCAGATATTAGTGACGCCAGCCTGTCTCAACTGTTTCATGGCATCATCAACAAACAGGGCATGGGTAACCAGAACGGATATTGAAGCTGGCTGATATTCAGCCAAAGCTTTGGCGGCTTCCAGCAGAGTTTTACCGGTACTGGCAACATCATCCACCAGTACCAAATTACGACCCTGATAAGGGCCAGAGGGAACATTAACCTTAACGTTTCTGTCTCCGAAACGTTCCTTGGTGGCTACCCCATAATCCATCTGGTAATGGATAGCAATATCAGAAACCCATTGTTCAGATTCACCATCCGGTCCTAACAGATAAGCCTGTTCTACATGCTGATTAATATAATGAGCCATAGCATCGGTAGCGGTTATGTTTATGGCTGTAGAAACCGGTATGGCCTCAGACAGATTATGTACCCGGTGTAAATGTGCATCCACAGTTAACACCTTATCAAAGTAACTGGCCAGCAGTTTGCCAATTACCTGCTGACTGATCACTTCACCTTTATGAAAGGCTTTATCCTGACGCATATAACACAGGTACGGTGCCACCAGGGCAATCTGTTTTGCGCCCATGGTTCTTGCCCCGGCGGCGGCCAGTATCAGTTCGACCAGCTTTTCATTAGGTCTGTCCAGGCTGTAAAAAAGAATCACCTGTTCGGGTAATTGTTCCGGCAGTTGAATTTTGCTTTCACCATCGGGGAAATGATGGATATCCACACTTTGACAGGGCAGATTTAAAGCCTCGGCAAACTGTTCTGCCTGGATATTATAGTCTGGAAAACCTAATACGATACTGTTGGTTTGTGTCTTGTTATTCATTTGATACTCTCAATGGTATAACCGGAATTTTTTAAAGCCGCAGATTTTGCAAATTGATAGTCTGCATGAAACTCAGCATAAATGGTGTACATGGGTTCACCTTCTGCAACCTGATCGTTGACTTTTTTATGCAGGTCAATGCCCGCTGTTTTGTCCATGGGTGCTCCAGCCAGACGGGCAATATGGGCAATCTGTAAATTATCAATTTCCTGAACACGCCCCTTAATGGGAGAAATAATTTCAAATTTAAATTTAGCCGGCTCAGTTGATAATGTATTAGCGCCCTGATGTTCAATAATTTCCTGCATTTTCTGCAGTGCACGGCCTGATTCGAGCAGATCCCGGGCCAGATGATATCCCTGACCGCCCCGGACATCCGGATCAAACTCCAGGATCCGTCCAGCCATCTGCAGGGCTTTTTCCTTTAAATCAACCGGAGCCAGAGGATCATTATTTAACACCTGCATCACATCCCGTGCTTCAAGTGATGGACCAATGCCATTACCAATGGGTTGATGGCCGTCGGTTATAATGACTTCAATATCCAGCCCGGTTCGATCTCCAATGTATTCAAACAGTTTACGCAGTTTCAGTGCTTCGGTTTGAGTATGAACTTTTGCGGTAGGGCCAATGGGTATATCAATCAGCAGGTGAGTTGAACCGGCTGCAATTTTTTTAGATAAAATAGATGCTATCATCTGTCCCCTGGAATCCAGAGCCAGGGGACGTTCAACTGAAATTAAAATATCATCCACTGGGGCCAGGTTGGCTGTACCGCCCCAGGCGATAAAACCACGTTGATGATGCGCAATAGTACGTAATTCTTCAGGTTCCAGGTTAACTTTTGCCAGCACTTCCATGGTATCAGCCGTTCCGGAAGGGGAGGTGATTGCCCGGCTGGAGGTTTTCGGCATTAACATTCCGTGTGCCGCAACAATGGGTACAATTAACATGGTAGTGCGGTTACCGGGGATACCGCCGATACAATGCTTATCTACGACCATAGGTTCACCCCAGCTCAGGGTTTTACCTGTTTCAACCATGGCACGGGTTAAATAAAGCATTTCATCCCGTTCCAGGCCGCCTTCTGCACAACCTACCAGAAATGCTGAAATTTCTATTTTTGAATAGCGGTTATTAACAATATCTTTACAGATATGCAGAAAGTCCTGCTGTTGAAGACGATTACCGGCAATTTTGGCATGGACTAATTGAATGGAAGTAGGTGGTGAAGCATGATCCACAAAAACAGAACAGTTTTCAGTGGCATTAAACTGCATAAAGGTCTGTTCACTTAAACCCAGTTCATCTACTGCAACAATATTTTCATCATCAACGATATTCAGAACGGCTATTACCGGAGTTGTATCTTTTCCGTCCCTGATTTCTATTTTATTAAGAGCCTGGAAACCTTCACTGCGGTACAGGGGGCAGTTACGATGCAGATAGGCCACGTTTTCCTTATAGGTATCAATAGACACTTTTCGAAGTTTTAAAGTTTTCATATCATCGCTCTTCGTAATGTTCGTTATTCTTTTGTTCGTTTAAATTTCTCCAGAACATCTTTTTCAATAGTTTTTATTTCACTTTCTATTTCGTTTTCTAATTTAGAGACAATCTGTTTTTCTATCGTTTTATCATTAAAAATTCTCAGCAGTACCTCAAAGACAATAGCCAGTATAAAAGCACCTGGAATGTAATAGTAAATACCATGGATAGCATGTGAGGTATGCTGGATTGAGAACAATGCAGCGCCGACTGAACCGATAATTGCCGCCAGGATTAAGCTGAGTCTAGCGCCGGTCTGTTGTCTTTTTGCAATATGACCGGCATGGGTAAAACCCTGAATAAGCAGAACGGCAATGGCTGCAATGGCAGCAATCTGACCAAGGTTTAAAAATATAATCATGGGTAGAATCAGCAGACCGGATATAATCAGTCCCTCAGTATTATGAAACACATTGTATTCATAGACTTTGGGGAGATCGCCGTCTTTGGCCAGGGTATAGCTGATTTGAGTCACAGCATACAGGGTGGCATTAATGGCCGAGGCCGTTGCCAGTAAAGCGGTAATAGTAATAATTTTAAACCCCCACTCACCAAAAACCGGTTTAGCCGCTTCGGCTAGAGCGAAGTCCTTATCTTTAATAATGGTGTCCAGGGAAAGGTTGCCGAATACGGCAATGGAAACAGAAATATACAGTACCGCCACAAGAATAATGGCCCCGAACATTGAACGGATCATATTTCTCTGTGGATGGCTCATATCTTCCACACTGTTAGTAATAACACTGAATCCCTGAAAGGCAAAAAATGTCAGACCAAGGGCGCTGAAAATATTAATAATATGCGGAGACTGAGTAAGACTCAGGTTTTCAGGTTTTATAAAATAAAGTGCGGCCAGGGTAAAAACAATCAGTGCTGTTAACTTGATAATAACAATCAGGTTTTCTGCTTTGGCAACCACTGATGAGCCTACCAGATTAATTAGTACAAAAAACACCACAATACCGACAGCAAAAACATCACTGTAAAAGGGATCGGCAGAACCGCTCATAAATGCGGCACCATAGGTGCCAAAGGATTTGGCCACTGCAGCAAGAGATATTAACTGGGCAAAATAAAATAAAATGCCCAGAGAACCGGAAAAAACGCCCTGGCCATAACTTTGAACCAGGTATTCTATAATGCCACCGCGACTGGGATAACGTATGGCCAGTTTACTTAGAGAATAACCGCATAATAAGGCTATAAAACCGCCGATTAAAAATGAAACTGTGACCAGGTTGCCGGCAATTACACCGGCTTCTCCAATAACAATAAAAATACCAGCACCCACCATGGAGCCAATACCCAGAAAGATGGCACTCCACAGGCCAAAGGCCTTTGTTTCAGTTTTGGTTTCGGTGGATAATTTAAGATTGTCCATATATAAATTTACCTTTAAACCTGATTGATTCAGGTAAAAATTAACTTCCCCCGGAAGACAAAATCATATCAACCAGTGCCAGCAATGAGCAACCGGAGAGAAAAATGCTCAGTATTTTTACCACCCATACCGGCATTAAATCCACTTCAAGATGAGCCATCTGAACGTGAAGGTGGTTATAGCGCCAGGCGGATATTAAAAAAGCCGCTGCACTGAAAAATAATAAAATAATGGTGACCAGTATTAACGGCCACACCGGCTCAATATCATTCATAAACTTGTTAATACCCAGGCCGGATATTAACGCAGCAAGCCCGGTTCTTATCCAGGCCTGGTAGGTTCTTTCATTAGCCAGTACCGTTCTGTCTAAAGCAAGACTATTTCTATCCACTTCCCTGACTTGAGTGTTTAATGTTTCTGACTTAACCTGACTGTTCTGTGTTAATGACAAAATCATTATCCTTTTATGGTATCAGTTTTTAATGTTGCC
>JALVDE010000412.1 GCA_027009375.1 Gammaproteobacteria bacterium | reverse complement strand
AACTAATAATTGCTTATCCATTGATTTATAGATACCCATTAACTGTTCAGCTGTCAGATATAATGTTTCCGGTAACTTTTGGCTGATTATATCCAGCAGTTTTTTTAACTCATTTAATGAATGGCTTTTATGCTGTAAAAAATTTAAGCGATGCATCTCAATTAAAGACGGTCTGCCGCAGGCAGTATGGTCTACAATGTCATCTAAAACTCTGGCTGCCTTATGGCCTTTTTCCGGTTCAAAATAAATATCCCTTACCAGATAACAGGCTCCTGAACTGTCACATTCACCATTATAAAAAGTACGGCCATTGCTTATCAGCCCACCCTCTGCTGTGCGCCCGGTAAATTGTCTGCCCGGGGTAATAAACAGGTTTATATTTTTCTGTAAATAAGCATTTATTACCTGTTCTGTCCAGACAAAGGTGGGGGGTACAATAACCTTTGGTTCCTGCTCAAATATCCTTTTAAAACAGGCCTGTTCCTGGGCTACAGCCTTGCCGATCTCTGCATCCGGTATCGGCTTTGATGGCAGTGTACTGGTATCACACCAGCGACTTTGTAAAAAAGAAGGTAAATCCTCTGTTACATGGGATGTTTTGCCAAATAACCAGCTTTGTACTTCTTCCAGATGCAGATTATGCATTAAGGAAGCAGGCCAGTAATGTTCCATACCGTGCAGGTACAGGTCAAAGACATGGCTTTTATATCCCTGTTTTATGACCGCAACCAGCTCAGTATAAGCTTTATCACTTAAATCTTTGTAATAATACTCATTTTGACTGGCTTCTATCCTGGATTTATCCGGTTCTACCAAAATAAGTCCCAGAGCTAATCTGGGATGCCGATGGTTTCTGTCCTGATAGCTTAAAAATAAACTTAATAGTTCTTCCAGAGCCTGGGTCTGATCTTTTGGACCAACGCCCCAGTCATCGCTGTCAAAAATCACGAACGGATAACGCAGCATCGGTTCCTGCCAGAGGTGTTTAAACTCTTTTGCATAAACGATTAATAATAGAACAATTGCCATAACAAACCATAGTAATATGGCTGATAATATTAAAAGAACGATATCAAATAAAAGCATTTGTTCTGGCCACCACTAATAGCCCATTTCTCTGGCTACGGATTCGACCGAGGACATTACACGGGCTACTTTTTCAGCATTACGCCCGTCTTTCCATTTATCCAGCCTGATTTCAGAAAAGGCATTGTATGGATTAGACAAAACTGTTTGACAGTGCTGTTCCAGATGTTTATCAAAGTCCAGTCCCAGCTTAATAAAAGCCTCTTTAAAGCCCTTAACCGGATCCACTAATAAGTCTTCATAACGGATTTCAGCCCATTGTGATTCGGGGACCAGAGTTCTTCCTTTTAAAATCGCCTCATTCATTACCCGGTATTGAAAGGCAGCGACTTTTTCAATAGATGCATTTAAGTAGTCCTGCCAACCCTGGGCAATAAAGAAACACCAGCGTTTCAACTGACCATTTTCCACATTAACTTCAACCGGCAGATCATTTGACCAGGTAGCAAATTCATCGGCTTTACGCCAGCCTTCAATAATGGAATTAATATTATCGCCGGGACTGCGTTTTACATAAACAAAGCGGGCCTGGGGAAATAATTTTAATAAATAAGGTAAACACAGACCGTTCTGGTTGTTTTTATCAACAAACTGCAAGGTTCCGGTATGGCTGTAAAAATAACGGGAAATAAATTCGGCATCCCCCGGATTGGCATCATTTTCATCTAGTTCGTGCCCTGACCATTGTTTTTCTTCCAGAGAGTGCAGAGAAGCCCATAAATCATGGGTTTCACGCTGCAAAGTTCCTAATTGCCTGGATTCGGAAAAAGTTTTATAGACCAGGGTGGTACCGGCCCTGGAACAGCCTAGAATAAAAACCGGTGACCGGGCAAGAGGT
>JALVDE010000411.1 GCA_027009375.1 Gammaproteobacteria bacterium | reverse complement strand
ACAATAAAATAAAAATCAGGGTACGAAAGATAAAGTGCATACTGCTGGTTTGTTTTTTTACCCATCGGTTAATGCTGTGTCCATAAATCACCAGCAGAGTGGCCATAATGGCCATGGCGATTTCTCCCAGCCAGGGGTAGAGCCATTGAGAAAAATTGATAATTAATATTTTTATCTGATACATTTATTACTCTGTCCTGTCCTGACCTTTAATACAACAAACGTCCCAGTAAAACCGGAACAGCATTTTCTACTCTTAAAATCCGCTCACCCATCTGACAACGGTTAAAGCCGGCCTGAATAAACTTTTTGACTTCATAATCACTAAAGCCCCCTTCGGGGCCAACGGCCAAAATAGCAGGCTGTTGTCTGTTTACCTGTTGTAAACAAAAATCTCCCTGTCCGGGATGAGCGACTACCGCCTGCCGCCCGATTGCCAGTCCCGGCAGAACATCTTCTACAAAGGGTTTAAAGCGCTGATAAAAATGAACCTGGGGTAAAACGGTATCCTGTGCCTGCTCCAGGCCCAGGAGCAGATGCTGGTTCATTTTATCGGCCTGCAGCCAGGGAGTCTGCCAGTAGCTTTTTTCAACTCTGGCACTATGGATCAGGCTTAACTGTTTTACACCCATGGCACTGATGGTCTGAAAAATCCGTTTTAGCATTTTTGGTCGCGGCAGAGCCAGTACCAGATGTACATTCAATGCAACAGGAGGTTGCTCCGTCAGTTTAACCGTCAGTTCAATATAATCATTATTTTGCTGTTCCACTTCAGCATAACCGATATTGCCGTTAAGCAGCCCGGCTTTAATACGTTCACCGGTTACGATTTTTATTATCTTTTTTAAATGAATAAAACGATAATCATCAATTCTCACCCTGTCCGGGGCAATAAAATCACTGGCATGAAGCAGCAACAGATTCATACGGTTTAACCGGCTTTTTCCATTTTTTTCAGTTTTTTGTCCCAGCGTTTAAAACGCTTACGACAGTATGCCAGCAGCTCATCGTAAGTTCTGAAGTACAGATCAAAGCCCTCTTCCGCAGGAGAATCATACTCACAATAATCGTTGGAATAATCCCGGCAGATCTGCGGACGCTCATTATAAATTCCGCAGGCACCATCTTCCAGGAGATGCTCACAGGGTGTGATAAACATTAGAAACCAGCCGTCTTCATCTTTATAAAATTCTACATTTTTATGCGATATCTGCCAGAGCATCAGCTGAAAATCGTCTTTTTTGCGTGGTGAATCAATTTGCTGGGTAACATATTGACAGCATTTGGTGCCGGGACAGAAACTGCATTTGTTTTCAGCGGTAATTTCTATAGTTTTTGTAGAGGTTTTCATAAAAAATTTTACATCCAGAGCTTATTAGGTAAAAATAACCTTTTAAAACGCATCAGTATCCATCCACTTATTGATGGACAGGTGCGGCACGTAAATTAGTTAATTGTTCTTAAGGGATTCCGTCCTCTCATCAACATAAAATGGAATTAATGAAACTTTATCCTTTTTCAATCGTAAAGCAGGGCAAAGAGTTTTACTCGGCCATGGTGCGCCTTAGCCTGGGGCTGTTCCTGTCGTTATATATCTGGTTAGGTACGGTCCGGGGTGAGTTTGATATTTCTCATACCACCTTTGTCAATTTTGCCGCTTTTTATTTTAGCGTGACTATTTTACTGACACTGGATCTTTTTCGTAACCCCGAATCTCATTTTAGACGCTATTTAACCCTGTTTTTTGATGTTTCCTGTACATCCTATGCCGCATTCCTGACCGGAGGGGCAGGCAGTGAATTTATTCTCATATATATCTGGCTCTATATTGCTTACGGCACCCGCTACGGCCTGAGTTATCTGTTAACCGCTGTCATCTTTGTTATGCTGGAATACAATGTCGTCCTGTATCTGGATAATGACTGGATGGAAAACCGCTTAAGTTCATCTGCACAGATTTTTGTACTGGTACTCATGCCGCTGTACCTGTATTCCATGATCAAACAGCTGCATAAAGCCAAAAGAGCCGCTGAACAGGCAACCCGGGCCAAAAGCAATTTCCTGGCTACCATGAGCCATGAAATTCGCACCCCCATGAGCGGCATTATCGGCACGGCTCACCTTCTGCAGAACACCCAGCAAAGTAAGGAACAGCAGGAGTATACCCGGGCTCTGCTGGATGCATCCAAGTCTCTGCATGCCCTGATTGACGATATTCTGGACTTTTCCAAGATTGAAGCCAATAAGCTGGAACTGACCCAGTCCGGTTTTGATCTGCACCAGACCATCAACGAAGTACTGGCAGTACTTTCCCCCAATGCTGAATACCATAATCTGGACTTTATTGTTTATATTGATCCTGAATTGCCGGCCTATGTTATTGGAGACAGTCAACGCATCCGCCAGATATTATTCAATCTGGTCGGCAATGCCATAAAATTTACGGATCAGGGCGAGGTGTCTCTTAATGTTAACCGAATAGCTGATCAGTCCAGTGACCAGCAGGTCAGCCTGCGTTTTGACATTATCGATACCGGCATTGGCATCAGCAAAGAATTACAGCAGAAAATTTTCGAGAGTTTTACCCAGGCCGATTCTACATCTCCCCATCGTTTTGGCGGTACCGGCCTGGGCACAACCATTTCCAAGCAGTTAGTGGAATTTATGGGCGGTGAAATCGGCCTGAGCAGTGAGCCCGGCAAAGGCAGCCATTTCTGGTTCACTCTGACTCTGCCCATAAAAGAAGCAGGCAATATTCAGGAACGCTACAGGCAACGGCTGAAGGGTAAAAACGCCGATGTACTGGTGGTCAATGATTCTAACTTCGAAGTGATCCAGCGTTATTGTCATTACTTTGGTCTGAATATTACCCGTTATCATTCTGATCAGGAACTGCTCAACGGCATGGAACAGTCCAGGGCACAATACCGTAACTGTGACCTGGTTATTTTATCCGACGATGCCAGCCACAAACTGCCCATTAAACTGGCCAGCCAGATTTCCCGTATTGAATGTGTTTCCGGTGCCAGGGCAAAAAAAATATTTCTGGGCTATCTGGGTCAGCGTGCCCGGGCTCAGGAACTGGGTAATGATTATTTTGACGCCTATGTGACCAAGCCCATTAATTTTGAACGCCTGGGTGATACTTTAATTGAACTGCTCTCACCTGAAACATCACCCATCAGCAAAGACAGGTTAAACAAGCCCATGGAAACCTCCCTGAACATATTAATTGCCGAAGATGAAGATATTAATGCCATGGTACTCAGCAGCTTCCTGCAGGATGCCGGCCATGAAGTCATCCGTGTTGAAGATGGCGCACAGGCTGTAGATGCCCTGAATGAAAACGCTTTTGACCTGGTTTTTATGGATATGCGTATGCCGGAAATGAACGGTCTGGAAGCCACCCGGCTCTGGCGTCAGCAGGAACCGGAAGGCCAGCATATTCCCATTATTGCCCTGACAGCCAATGCCACCGTGGATGATCGCAAGGCCTGCATGGAAATCGGCATGGATGATTTTGTGACCAAGCCCATCAGTCCGGAACAATTGCTGGATATTATCCGTAAATATTACCAGCCATAATCCCATTTTCTCAACACCAACGTTTATAGAGATCATCACTGGATTTTCTGTCAGCTTATTCTACACTCAGAATATTAAACCAACAGACAGACACCCTCAATGGATACTAATTTAGTCACTATTTCCGATCTGGTTATTCTGGTCGTCGAGCCTTCCGCCATGCAGGCTAAAATAATTCAGCGCAACCTTCAGGATGCTCAGGTACATACTGTACACATTGCCCATAACGGTACTGAAGCCCAGGCCATTATGGCCAGAGGCGCACCCGATCTGGTGATCAGCGCACTGTACCTCCCGGATATAACCGGCACCGATCTGGTAGTGTCCATGCGCAATGATCCCCGTCTTGAACAGGTACCCTTTATGCTCATTTCCAGTGAAACCTCATTTGAGCAACTGGATCCGGTTCGCCAGGCCGGTGTCGTTGCCATCCTGCCCAAGCCCTTTGAATTTAAGGATTTAAAACGCGCTCTGTATAATACCCTGGACTTTATTAACCCCTCCGCCAGTGAAATGCATGAAATTGATTTTAATGAGTTTCACGTTCTGGTGGTGGATGACAGTGCCATGGCCCGCAAACACATTCGCAGAGTACTGGGTAAAATGGGTATTACCTCTTTTCAGGAAGCGGTTAACGGACGTGAGGCCATACCTCTTATTGAAAACAACTTTTTTGATTTAATTGTCACAGATTACAATATGCCGGAAATGGATGGGGAAGAACTGACCCGTTACGTCAGGGAACAAAGTTCACAAAGCTCCATCCCTATTTTAATGGTCACCAGTGAAAACGACGACAACCGCCTGGCGGCAGTTCAGCAGTCCGGTGTTTCAGGGATCTGCGACAAGCCGTTTGAACCGGATACGGTAAAAACCTATCTGCAGAAAATTATGGCGGATTTATGATTTTAAGCGGCGGGTCGATCTTAAAGCGTTTTTTGCGTTTCTTCAGCTGCAATATCTTCACAACATTCATTAATACCGGCAATCTGCTGCATGGCTTCCCGGTCATTAATCACAATATGCTTGCGTTCAGCGTCAATTATTCCATCTTCCTGGAAACGGGTAAACATACGGCTGACAGTTTCCACCGCCAGGCCAAGATAATTGGCAATATCATTACGCGACATACTGAGGTAAAACTCAGTGGAGGAAAAACCACGCTGCTTGAAACGCAGGGAAATACTCAGTAAAAAGGCCGACAGACGCGCTTCAGCCGTCTTTTTACCCAGCAGCAGCATGAGTTCCTGATCATCAAAAATCTCTTTACTCATTAAACGCAGCAGCTGATGCTGCAGGGTGGGTAATTCCTGTGCCAGAAGCTCAAGATTTTCAAAAGGCACTTCACAGACACTGGTGGTTTCCAGAGCTTTAGCTGCACAGGGATGCATCCCCTTGCCAATGGCATCCAGACCTAATAATTCACCGGGCAGATGAAAACCCGTCACCTGTTCCTGGCCGTCTACCGTGGGCGAATAGGTTTTAAGAGAACCGGAGCGAACCACATAAATGGAAGTAAACTGACCACCGACCTGAAACAGATGATCATTACGTTTCAGGGGCCGTTTGCGTTCGATAATATTGTCCAGTTTTTCCAGATCATTACCGTCAATAGAACTGGGCAGACACAGCTGATGTAAAGAACATTCTTTGCAGGCAACTTTTGTGGCCAGAATATCAACAATCTTATTCTGTCGTGTTTTCCTGCGAGGTGTCTTTACCTCCAGATCCAGCTCCGTCTCACTCATAGCGAACCACTTATGCCTGATTAAATTGATAAATATCAAGTTTATAACAAAACCGTTTAAAAAAAAACCATAATCTTAGCAAATACTAATATTTGACTTGTTCTTAGTACAGGTTCCTGATCCCCGTTTGAAAATTTCTATTCCACACGCCTGTTTCCTGAACAAAGTTTCGTTATAATAGCTTCTTTCCTACAGGCAAAAGGTTAAGACCATGGCTAGACAGGCATCAGTAAAACGCGATACTAACGAAACCCGTATCGAGGTAGATATCAACCTGGACGGTACCGGTGAAGGCAGTTTTGATACCGGCGTACCCTTTCTGGATCACATGATGGATCAGATAGCCCGTCACGGCATGATTGACATTACAGTTAAAGCTGAGGGTGATCTGGACATTGATGCCCACCACACGGTGGAGGATATCGGTATTACCCTGGGCATGGCCATGACCAAAGCACTGGGCGATAAAAAAGGCATTACCCGTTATGGCCATGCCTATGTTCCTCTGGACGAAGCACTGTCACGGGTAGTGATTGATTTTTCCGGTCGTCCCGGGCTGGAAGATCAGACCGTATACCCCAGAGAAACCATTGGCAACTTTGATACCGAACTGTTCCACGAGTTTTTTCAGGGCTTTGTTAATCACGCACTGGTTACCATGCACATCGACACTATTCGCGGCACTAACAGTCACCATATTGCTGAAACCGTTTTCAAGGCCTTTGGCCGTGCTGTACGCATGGCCATCAGCCCGGATCCACGTATGCAGGGCACTATCCCTTCCACCAAGGGTAGTTTATAATAACGCCACTGATACATTAGCCATTTGCAACTTTAAAATAAAAGATTATGTCCAGACAAATAAGCATTGCAGTCATTGATTACGGCATGGGGAATCTGCACTCTGTAGCCAAGGCACTTGAACACGCAGACAGCCAGGCTGATGTAAAAGTGACGGCTGACAAACGGGTTATTGCCAGCGCCGACCGGGTGTTATTGCCCGGAGTCGGCGCCATGCGGGACTGTATGGGCGAGATGCAGCGTCTGGATCTGGTGGACACCATTAAACAGGCTGCAGCCAGCAAGCCCTTTTTAGGGATCTGCATCGGCATGCAGGCCTTAATGACCCATAGTGAAGAAAACGGCGGTGTAGACTGCCTGAATATTATCCCCGGTAATGTGGAGCGTTTTGCCGATGATTTAAGCGATCCCACTGCCAACGACGATGAGCATCTTAAGATCCCGCACATGGGCTGGAACCAGGTTCACCAGCAGATTAAACATCCGCTATGGCAGAATATTCCCCAGAACCAGCGTTTTTATTTTGTGCACAGTTATTTTGTGGTACCCCAGTCTCCCGATCCGGTGGCCGGTTCCACTGTTTACGGCCATCCCCTGTGTGTCGCACTGGCGGCCGATAACATATTTGCCACCCAGTTTCACCCGGAAAAAAGTGCCGATGCCGGCCTGCAGTTGTTTCATAATTTTATTAACTGGGACGGCAGTTATGACTGCTCTGCCTGTAGCTGATACCCTGAAGCACCAGAGATATTTTTAGCCTTTGTTTTAAGCCTTTAAGAGAACAGAAATGATTTTAATACCTGCAATTGATTTAAAAGACGGCCAGTGTGTACGTCTGCGTCAGGGACGTATGGAGGATGACACGGTCTTTTCCGATAATCCCGTGGAAATGGCCGGACGCTGGTACGATGCCGGAGCCCGTCGTCTGCACCTGGTGGATCTTAACGGTGCTTTTGAAGGCAAACCCGTTAATGGCGAAATTATTCAGGAAATCACTAAAACCTATCCTGATCTGCCGGTGGAAATCGGCGGTGGTATCCGTACTGTAGATACGGTGGAAGCCTATCTGGAGGCTGGTGTAGCCTATGTTATTATTGGTACTAAAGCGGTGGAAGATCCGGATTTTGTCACCGAGCTGTGTAAGCAGTTCCCCGGTAATATTATTGTGGGTCTGGATGCTATGGATGGAAAAGTCGCCATTAAAGGCTGGGCAGAAGTTTCCGATGTGGATTTATTTGACCTGTCCAGACGTTTTGAAGGTGACGGTGTGGATGCCATTATTTATACCGATATCAGCCGTGACGGCATGATGCAGGGTGCCAATGTGGAAAATACTGCCAAACTGGCCCAGGCCATTAATATTCCCGTGATCGCTTCCGGCGGCATCCATGATCTGGGTGATGTGGAAGCCATTTGCAAGGTCGCTCATTATGGGATTTCCGGTGCCATTACCGGCCGGGCCATTTATGAAGGCACCCTGGATTTTGCCGAAGGCCAGAAACTGGCGGATAAACTAACAGCTTAACCAGATAAAGAGAAAGAAGAATGGGTCTTGCTAAACGAATCATTCCCTGTCTGGATGTGGACAAAGGCCGGGTAGTGAAAGGAGTACAGTTTGTGGATATCCGCGATGCCGGCGATCCGGTCGAAGTGGCCCGCCGCTATAATAGCGAGGGTGCCGATGAACTGACGTTCCTTGATATTACCGCCACTCATGAAGGCCGGGACACCATTGTGCATGTCGTTGAACAGGTGGCCGGGGAGATTTTTATTCCTTTGACCGTAGGCGGTGGTATCCGTACGGTGGACGATGTCCGCCTTATGCTTAATGCCGGAGCCGACAAGGTGGCTATTAACTCAGCCGCTGTGGCTAACCCGGACTTTGTCCGCGAAGCCGCAGAAAAATTCGGCAATCAGTGTATTGTGGTGGCCATTGATGCCAAGCAGGTTGCTGGCAAGCCCGGTACAGATACTGAAAACGAAACGCCACGCTGGGAGATTTTTACCCACGGCGGTCGTAAACCCACCGGCATTGATGCCATTGAATGGTCTAAAAAAATGGTCTCCTACGGCGCCGGTGAATTACTCGTCACCAGTATGGACAATGATGGCGTTAAGAACGGTTTTGACCTGCCCCTGACCCGCACCATCAGTGACAATGTCGCAGTACCGGTCATTGCTTCCGGTGGAGTCGGTAATCTGGATCATCTGGCCGAAGGCGTACTGGAAGGTCATGCGGATGCCGTTCTGGCCGCCAGTATTTTCCATTTTGCCGAATACAGTATTGCCGAAGCCAAGCGGCATATGGCAGAGCGTGGTATTGAGGTAAGACTGTGAATAATAATCAGGATCAGAGCTGGCTGGATGAATTAAAATGGGATGATCAGGGACTGATCCCTGCCATTGCCCAGGATGAAAAAACCGGCAAGGTGGTGATGTTTGCCTGGATGAACCGTGAATCTCTGGCCATGACCCTGGATATGGGTCGGGCCGTATACTGGTCCCGCTCCCGCCAGAAGCTCTGGCCCAAGGGTGAAGAGTCGGGGCATGTACAGAAAATCCGCTCCATTCGTGTGGATTGTGACAAGGATGTGCTATTGTTAAGCATTGAGCAGATTGGCGGCATTGCCTGTCATACTGGCCGGGAAAGCTGTTTTTACTTTGAGCTGGATCCTGAGACAGCCCAGTGGCAGGCAGTGGAACCGGTATTAAAGAACCCTGACGATATTTATAAATAAAAGAGAATGAAATAACCGTGGACAATGATATTCTGGCACAGCTGGCCGCCACCCTGGAACAGCGTAAGCAGGCGGATCCAAAATCATCGTATGTCGCCAGTCTGTATCATAAGGGTCAGGACAGTATTTTAAAAAAAGTGGGTGAAGAAGCCACTGAAACAGTGATTGCGTCTAAGGGCGGCAATAAGGATGAGATTATTTATGAAACGGCGGATTTGTGGTTTCATACTCTGGTGATGCTGTCTTATCATGGGCTGAGCCATGAGGATGTGTTGAATGAGCTGGGGCGGCGGTTTGGGCTGTCGGGGATTGAGGAAAAAGCCTCAAGGAAGGATAAGTAGGTTATTATGTAGCATCCCCTGACCGTGACTGGCTGAAGGTGCTGCCTTTCCGGGGGCGCTCAAGTACATCCATGTATCGCTTTGTGAAAACATCCATGTTTTCAAAACCCCGGAAAGGCAGCACCTTCAGCCAGTCACTCTAGGGTATTTCAATTTGTGCTATGAGGCTTTTAGTTGGTGTAGGGAGAGAAAAAAATGTCAGATTGTCTATTCTGCAAAATAATCGCCGGGGACATTCCTGCGGATATTGTCTATCAGGATGATAAGATTCTGGTTTTCAGGGATATAAATCCAAAAGCAGATGTCCATTTATTAATGGTTCCTAAGGAACATGTGGAAAGTCTGGCTAAATTAAATGAATCACATCATGACCTGATAGCCTATATGATGTTAAAATTGCCCGAATTGGCTGAGGCTCAGGGATTGTCGGGTGGGTTCAGGACAATTATAAATACCGGGAAAGAAGGTGGGCAGGAAGTGTTTCATCTTCATATTCATTTGCTGGGCGGTAAGAATCTGCCCGGGTTTTAAGTACTCTCCTCCTTTAAATAAAGGAGATTGAGGGAGTTTAAATTTTAACTGTTTGTTAGTATGGGAGAATCCAATGGGATTTGGTGTTACTGAGTTATTAATTATTCTGGCCATTGTTCTGGTTTTATTTGGTGCCAAGAAGCTGCGTAATATTGGCGGTGATCTGGGTGGTGCTATTAAGAACTTTAAAACAGCCATGAAAGAAGAAGAAGAAAATGCACCTGAAGCATCCACCAAAACCACCGCACAACTGGATGAAAAATCCGGTGCAACCATTGAAGGTAAGGTAGAAAGCAGTTCTGAGAAAAAAGAACAGGTTTAATCTGTTTTTTTCCAATCATTTGTTTTATTCCGTCAGCAGTTCAGGCAAAGGTCTGAATGGTTTACAGCCGGTCTGACTGAACCTTCTTATTCAGGGTATTATCTTTAGATATGTTTGATATTGGCTTCTGGGAATTATCCCTTATTGGAATTGTCGCCTTACTGGTTATCGGGCCGGAGCGCCTCCCGGCTGTGGCTCGTACTGTGGGTAAATACGTCGGCAAGGCCAATCGTTTTATTTCCAATATCAAGGAAGATATTAATAAAGAGCTTAAAGACGAAGATCTCAAGCGCATTCTGGCCGAACAGCAAAAACTGGCCGAAGAATATAAAAATGCCGCCAGTGCCATGAACTCTGCTGTTTCTTCTGAAACTGAATCCCTGCGTGAAAGCGTACAGATGGATGATCTGCTGGAAATTCAGGAACCGGATGAGAATAAGCCTGCAAAAGGCAGTCCGACACCTAAAGTAAACGAAAACCGTTCAGACAGGCTGGCTGAAGCCGCTCACACCACTGCGGCCTCAGAATCCACCCCGGACAATAAAAACACCTCTAACGCTTCCTGAATATTTAAGCATACTAAAATACACAAGAGACTATAATTTTATTTTATGAGTACATCACAGGCCGATCAGGAACCACCAATGGAACATGAACAACCGTTTATGAGCCATTTAATTGAATTACGCGACAGGATTCTGCGTATTGTTGTCGTGGTTATAGCCATTTTTATGGTGCTGTTCTTTTTTGCCAACGACCTCTACCACATTGTATCAGCCCCTCTGCTGGCACAACTGCCTGAAGGCAGTACCATGATTGCCACCGGTGTGGCGGCACCGTTTTTAACCCCCTTTAAGTTAAGTCTGGTTACTTCAATTTTTATTGCTATTCCCTTTATTTTTTACCAGTTCTGGTCGTTTGTGGCACCGGGCCTGTACCGCCACGAAAAACGTCTGGCTCTGCCCTTGCTGGTATCCAGCATTTTCCTGTTTTATGCCGGAATTGTCTTTTCATTTTATGTCGTTTTCCCCCTGATGTTTGCTTTTTTTACCGCCACCACACCGGAAGGCGTATCTATGATGACGGACATCAGTCAGTACCTGGATTTTGTCTTAAAAATGTTTTTTGCCTTTGGCCTGGCTTTTGAAGTACCCATTGTCACTATTGTACTGACCATTACCGGTGTGACCAATGCCGATAAACTGGCGGAAAAACGGCCTTATATTATTGTCGGGTCTTTTGTTGTCGGTATGCTGCTGACCCCGCCGGATATTATTTCCCAGACCTTATTAGCCATCCCTATCTGGCTGTTATTTGAACTGGGTGTGGTTTTTTCCCGCATGATCGGTAATAAAAAGGCAGAAAGGGAAGCCCAGGAAGAGGCAGCTTACAACTCAGCCTCTGATACCACTTCTGACACTGTTACAACAGCAGGGGCTGGTGTGGCCGCAGCAACCGCCGCAGCTGCCACTTCCTCTGACGAAACCACTGCACAGACTCATGCAGATACTGCATCTGAAGATATATCTGATAGTGAGGAATCCCGCTACCGCCCCATGACCGATGAGGAAATGGAAGCAGAACTGGATGCCATTGAGCGGGAAGAAGATGACGACGAAGATGAGGAAGGTCCTTAATTCTGCTTTATAGCTACAGGCTAATGGAGCTGATTTCAGGTATTGCTTTTTCAGGCCCCACAATTAGCAGCCCTGCCTGTTTAGCTGGCAGGGCAACCACCATCAGGCCCTCTTCTTTAGCCTGGTAACGCCCTTCTTTTGCCACTTTCATACGCACCTGCGGATTACGAAAGAACACTTTTTCTGTCACCGCATATTGAAACACCATCTGATTACCGCTTCTGACTGCGTAGGCAGTTGCCGGAGCACCTCCAATACTGGTTTTCCAACTGGCCAGCACTCTCGCATCCGGCCAACTGGCCGGGGCATTAACCCCCTCTTTACTTTGCCGGTTAAATTGTCCTGACATCCCTGCACTCTGATATTCTGCCAGCACCTGGGCCACCATAGGAACCGTATGCCGGTGGTCTGATGGTTTTATCGGCAGCAATAATACCACTATCAGTACCAAAGCAACTGCCCAGCCACTTAAAGTGACTATGGGCATTATCTTAAAACGCTGCTTAAAGCGCTTAAGCAATGTCCACCAATCATCCTGCCCGACTCTTTTTCCCGAAGCCGGGAACGACTGCCCGGGGATCTCGTCCAGTTTCCGCTGTAAATGGGCAGGCAGCCGGGCGTGTGTAATGTGATTCAACCTCTGGCTGATCTGCTGTTGACGCTCAACATCCATTCGGCAGGCCGAACAGCCCGCAAGATGCGCTTCTACTATACTTTTTTCTGCTTCAGTCAGGCTGTCATCCACATAACCGGCCAGTAAATCCTGAATTTCCAGATGCAGGGCTTTTAAATTGCTGTCATTACTCATTTATAAATCCCCTTTGTACACTTATTGGTCTGCGAAAAACTCCCCTGTCTGTCTGATCGGTTTAAAATATTGCTTAACAAACGCCGTCCACGTGACAAACGACTCATAATAGTTCCCTCAGGAACATCCAGAATCCGGGATAACTCCTGATAACTCAGTCCTTCAATATCCCTTAATAAAATAACCTTGCCAAAATCTTCCGGTAAAGACTGTATGGCCTTTATCAACTGCTTATCGGTCTGTTGCTGCAGCAACTGCTCAAAGGGCCCCTGATAAGAACTGTGCTGTTCCTGCAGAAATATTTCCTCAGTTGAAATAACCGGGGCAATCTGCTGTCTTCTGGCCTCTTTTCTTATATCATCAGCAATTACATGATCCAGTATTTTTAATAACCAGGCATAAACCGCCTGAGGATCAGCCAGATCATCAAAATCCTGCCAGGCACGCATGAATGTTTCCTGCACCCAGTCCTCTGCCCTGGCTGAAGTTCGGGTTTGTCTCAGTGCCACATTATACAGCCGCTCTCGCCATGGAGCCGTCACCTGCTGGAAGTTTTGCTGTCGTTGCTTTTTCCGCCTGAAAAAATTCATATGAGTTTATTTCTCATTTAACCTAACGAGTGTCCATCTAACTACAGGGCGTAACCAGATCAAAATTTATTCCCTGATAACCGTTAAATTATTATTTTTTATTTTACGGGAATAAAACCCGGCCTCCTGACGCCCTTTAACATAAATCAGTTTAACCTACTTAACGTGATTTACTTTTAAAAACATCTTTAACAATAAGCAATGGATATAAAAAATGAAAAAAAATTCTTTTAAGCTGGCTTTTGCCAGTGCCGCTTTACTGACACTAAGTCACACCCTTTGGGCCGGTGATATTACCCAGGGTAAAACCAAAGCCGCCGCCTGTGCAGGCTGTCATGGAATCAATGGTATAGGATTAAGTGAAGAATTTCCCAATCTTGCAGGACAGAAACAGGCTTATATTATTAAACAGTTAACCGCTTTTAAAAACGGCAGTCGCAAAGATCCCACCATGAACGCCATGGCTGCCAGTTTGTCCAATAAGGATATAGCCGATCTGGCGGCTTATTTTTCCAGTCTGGTTCAAACAGATACTCAGAGTTCTACTTCAGAAAACAAAATCATGTCAACCAGGGCAAGCAATCGAGAGTTTCCTGAAAGCATTTTTATTTCCATGAAAAAAAGCGCAACTATTGAAACCTTCCCGCAGCAACAGAGCTGGCCAGGCGGCCCTAATATGCTTTATACCGCCATTACTCCCGATAAAAAAATGCTCTTATCAACCAGCCCTTCCAGCAATACCGTCTATATTTTTAATACCCAAAATGGTAAACAGTTAGCTATTATCAAGACTGGCAAAGCTCCGAAGGGCGTTAAAGTATCACCCGATGGCAAACAGGCCTATATCAGCAATCAGGGTTCTGCCGATATCACAGTCATTAACCTGAAGTCTCTACAGGTCAGCAATACTATAAAAGTTAAAAAAGGCCCTCATAATGTCCGCTTTACCAATGATGGTAAACTGGCTTATGTGACATTACAGGGTGGTGACGGTCTCGGCGTTATTGATACTCAGAAGCAAAAACTGATCCGTGTGATCCCGGTTCCTGGTATTACCGGCCCCCACAATCTGGATTTATCTGCTGATGAAAAAACGGCTTTTGTCCGGGACTTTGTCCACCATGTCGCCGTTGTCGATTTAACGACAGGAAAGGTAAATAAAATTATTACAGTCGGCAATGGTCATGGTGGAATCGATGTATTTCCTAATGGTCAATACGCGGCTACAGCTGCCATTGGGGATGATTATATCAGCATCATTGACACCCGGACTCTGGAATCCAGAGACATAAAAATCGGTACAGCCTCACACGGTATACGGGTCAGTAAAAACAGCCAGTGGCTTTATGTTACTTTACCTAAGGAAAATGCAATTGCAGTGATTAATACCAGAACAATGGCAGTAGAAGCCAGAATTGCCAGTGGCAAGTTCCCGTTCTGGATTGCCGTTCATGGAAACCCTTAAACCTAAATTAATCAGGTCTTTTTCCTGATAACCCGGAACGCCACCCTTTCAAAGGAATCGGTGGCTTCCAGAATTTTTTCTATCCTGATTTTATTTAATTTCTGGTTATGCCATATTTTAAGTGTGCTGCCGATATCATAAATTCCGGCCGGGATAATTAAATGCAGTTTATCTTTTTTGTCCCGGGTATCATTTTCTGAAATCAGAAAAGCCCGATGAAACTGACCACCCGCCCCTACACCTTCTTCTGCTTTAACGGCAACGGCTCTTGAATGTACAGCAATAAGGTGAATACCAATGGCCATGCCTTTATGAGGATTAATGCGCAGCCATTTGACACTGGCCAGACAATAGGCTTTTTCTACTGCCAGCCGATAGGCCACCAGCATTCCCACGGCAATGGGCATTTCTATGTCATTACGGCCAACCAGCAGCATACCGTGTTTGCTTTCATTACGCTGCTTCCAGACCTGTTCCTGCAGATTCTCACTAAGCTGCTGCTGAGACTCGAAGATATTGGCCTGGACTACTGAGGAAGCGTAAATTTTATCCCATTCATCGCCCACAATATCCACTTCCGACATAAACGGATTAATGGACTGTAATTCTCCCATTGGATTTTTTTTATTCAGAAGGCGCTCTTCTTCCAGAAGATTAATAAGATTAATTTCAGAGTCATCTTTCTCCTCTGCCTGAACAGCCGCCAGTTTCTCCTCCTGCCACTGATGTATTTCCCGCTGCGGTTCAAAGGGCTTACGATTACAAATAAAATGATGACAGGCTGTCAGGCCTGAAACCAGCCGGATCTCATTGCCGGAGAGCACTCGCTCCTCAGCCCTGTCTTTATACACTTTCAGCTCATCTCTAATCCGCTGCAGCATTTCATAGTGAATACGGGACTGGTAATTAAGCGCCTTCTGCTGTTTATCCTGATCAATCCGCTGCAGATATTCATCAATAAATATGCGTAACGGCTCCATATCAACAATTCGGCCTTCATAATCCTGCCCGGGAGGTACTTTGTCTTTATCCGGATCAAAACAATGGGGAGGAAAATCCGATAATAAATCCACTACATGGTGATGTTCCGGGTTTTGTCCTGCAAAGCCTTTTAAATGACTGTGCGCTACCCATTTATCGAGCAGGAGATGTATTTTTCTCGCTTCCAGACGCATCAGCCGGTAAGGATCCAGCAGCTTCAGAATGACAATTTTAAGGTAAGTATCTTTAATTGACCGCTGGGAATGCATTACTTCATTCTGGGCACCGATACGTTCTGCCAGCAGATAAAGCTGGTTCAACTCCTGCCAGATATAGGGAGGTTCAGAAAGATAGAATTCATAGCGTTCCACCAGCAGTCGGCTAAGATATTGCAGGGCCATATACAGAGCCTCTGGTAAGATACTACCCAGATACTGATTCAGATAATCTTTGTTATTGGCGATGTCATTAACAACAATCTGGTAGGCCACTGAACTTTCCAGCAGCAGATGCTGCATAATATCAATTAAGGACTGATATTCTTCAGCCACAGGAAAAGAAACCAGCTCGGTTTTTTTGTACAGGTACTCCAGCTCCTTATGAATTTCCTTATCCATAATCTTCATCAGGGTGACCCGTAAATCCGGATCGCATTGTACCCGGTTTAATGCAGTCAGAGTTTTCAACAAACCAGCTCTGTCTGACGGATCACGTTTATTCAACCAGTTTTGAATAGACAATACTTCTGGCAGAATGCCCTGATAGTCATCCGTTATAACTTCCTGTTTAGGCAACCTCAGACCTGGATGGAACATGCTTATGAATATCCTTCTATATTTTTATCTAAGATGTTTCTTCTTTTTAAAGTGTAGAAGATACAGATTATTTTTCACCTTGAGTGAGGATCTATTTGAGCATTTCAAAATAGAATTCCTAATAACTTCAGTTAATATCGAATTAAAAAACCATTGCTGAAACTTTCTTCAATGGGTCGGGTATTAATATTATCCACCCAACTGTATTTTGATCCCTTTTTTAAAATATCCAGGAACTGTTCAAGCGTGTGTTGTTCGTCTGTGGTAACACAGGCTTCAACATTACCGTCAGGGAGATTTTTTACATAGCCGGAGTATCCCGCCCTGGCCGCCATATTCTGAATACTGGCACGATAAAAAACACCCTGTACCCTACCGCTGACAATACATTGATAATTCATAGCCAATAAAAGTTTATTAACTTAAATAATTTCGCCCAAAAAAGCACCCAGTTTCATATCTGCACTGAGGATATGCCCGGTCAACCAGTGCTCTAGAAAACTAATGTCTTCATCCGATAGTTTGCCCGCAGCCCGAAATCTTTTCTGTAAGTCCCTGACACTGTCAATCAGGGCTTCATGATCAGCTTTATGTTCTGGATAGTCTCCATAATTATATTTAATCATCAGACGTTCTTCATGCCTGAAATGCCAGACCGTACAACTGATCAGTTCTTCCAGAACTGCTTCGACATAAATCAGACTGTCATTTTCTGCAACCGCATGGCTGAGTATATTAAACAGGTCAATCAGACGACGATGATCTTCATCAATCTCATCCACCTGAACACTTAATGATTCATCCCAGATTAAATCTTTCATAGACACAGCTCCTGAATAATAGGTTTAACAGATTATTGAATATATCCTATCACTAATAGCTATTTTTGTTTATAAAATCGATACTTTTATATTTTAGCTTTTATGATTCATAAAGATAGACAGGTAAGAAAGACAGCTATTTTATAGCAACCTGTTATCATAAGCTGGCCATTATGGTCGCATGACTAAATAGATTATTTCGTAAAGGAAAAATGGTGGGCCTGGACAGACTCGAACTGTCGACCTGCCGATTATGAGTCGGATGCTCTAACCAACTGAGCTACAGGCCCTTATAGGGGGTGTCGGTGTGAACCGAAGTGTTGAGAAGCTAGGTATTATATCGGGTTATAGCAATTATGACTAGCTTCTCGGGGTAGAAAAGAGACGGATTTTTTAATCCTCGCGCATAAAGCTGCGCAGCATTTCTGAACGGGTTGGATGGCGCAGTTTGCGTAAAGCCTTGGCTTCAATCTGACGGATACGTTCCCGGGTAACGTCAAACTGTTTGCCCACTTCTTCCAGGGTGTGATCAGTATTCATGTCGATACCAAAACGCATTCTCAGTACCTTGGATTCTCTGGCAGTTAAACCTTCCAGAATTGAACGGGTCGCATTTTTCAGGCCGGTGGTATTGGCCGTTTCTGCAGGCGACTGTATGTTCTGATCTTCGATAAAATCACCCAGATGTGAATCTTCATCATCACCAATGGGAGTTTCCATAGAGATGGGTTCCTTGGCAATTTTAAGTACTTTACGTACCTTGTCTTCCGGCATTTCCATTTTCTCAGCCAGCTCTTCAGGCGTGGCTTCACGACCTTTTTCCTGTAATAACTGGCGGGAAACACGATTGAGCTTGTTAATGGTTTCAATCATGTGGACTGGAATACGAATGGTACGAGCCTGATCCGCAATAGAACGGGTAATGGCCTGACGGATCCACCAGGTGGCATAGGTTGAAAACTTGTAGCCGCGTCGGTATTCAAATTTATCTACCGCTTTCATCAGACCAATATTGCCTTCCTGAATTAAATCCAGGAACTGCAGGCCGCGATTAGTGTATTTTTTGGCAATGGAAATAACCAGACGCAGGTTCGCTTCCACCATTTCTTTTTTAGCACGACGAGCTTTAGCTTCACCAATGGACATCTGGCGGTTAATATCTTTTAAACCGGAAATGCTCATGCGGCATTCTTTTTCTATGGCCACCAGTTTACGCTGGGCTTTACGGATCTCATCCGCATGTTCTTTAAGCACTTCTGAATAGGGTTCACCAGCTTCAATGTGCTTATCCAGCCAGGTTAGATCGGTTTCGTTATAAGGAAACGAAGTAATAAACTCTTTTCTGGGCATGCGGGCTTTTTCCACACAGGCCGTCAGAATAACTTTTTCGTGCTGACGAATACGCTCAATCAGTGAACGCAGACCAGAAATCATTCGCTCATTCAGTTTGTGTGTACGCTTAAGCTTCATAAAGGCATCAGCCATTTCGGCACGCAGCGCTTTACACTTATCAGTATCGTAGTCGTCCTTATCGCCTTCTTTTTTACCGGCTTCTTCACAAAGCAATTGCTTGTTCAGTTCACGGATATGATCAAAGTGTTCCTGAACCATTTCCATATCAGGGCCGGCAGGCTCTACTTCTGCCACATCATCAGCATCGTCGTTGCTGCTGACATCATTAGGTGTCGCAGCGGGGTTGGCCAGAAGATGATCTTCGATATCTTCTTCTTCCTGCAAGGCAAAACCGGAACCGCTTAGAATATCGGTGATTTTTTTCTCACCTTTTTCAACTTTTTCGTATTCTTCCAGCAACAGGTTAATAGTAGCAGGATAAGAGGCCAGCGCAGTAAACATCTGCCTGACACCTTCTTCAATACGCTTGGCAATTTTTATTTCGCCCTGGCGGGTTAAAAGCTCAACAGAGCCCATTTCACGCATATACATACGCACGGGGTCAGTAGTACGACCGAACTCACTGTCCAGAGTGGCCAGGGCAGCCGCCGCTTCCTCAACCACGTCATCATCAGTTGTAGAACTGGTAGAGCCTTCAACAATCAGATCATCGGCATCGGGGGCCACTTCGACCACCTTAATACCCATGTCATTGATCATGGCAATAATATCTTCAATCTGTTCGGGTTCGAGAATATCATTAGGCAGGTGGTCATTGACCTCAGCATAAGTGAGATATCCCTGTTCCTTACCCCGAGCGATAAGCTGTTTGATTTTAGATTGTTGTGTTTCTTGATCCATAAACCTCTTGATCCTGGTTTTTGATTCTAAATAAGTCTGTCAAATTGAAGATTAAACAACGAAAGATAACTTGCTATTTTAGCATATTTGTCAAATTTCTGCGAGCTAAGCCAATATAAAAGGTTAAAATTTGCCGTTAAATGCACAAATATTTTCACAATTTGTGAACCTGTCTGTTATGACTGTTTTGTATTCAGTAAATTGAGTAATTGCAGGTACTCTTTTTTTTCTGTCTGGCTCAGTCCCTGCTGACGCTCTTTACGTTCCAGGCTATTAAAACGCTGCTGCTGGAACTGGCGGCCCAGCAATTGCAGTATTTCATTAAACTCACAGCGGATGGCCTCCTCATCACTTAATAAGGAAGGCTCAACTGCCAGCTGCTCAAGATACTGCCGCTGCCCGGGATCGGACCAGTGCGCGAGTATCCTTGCAGTGTTTAAGTTGGGATCGTTCTGCAGTAAATCAAGCAACTGTACAAAAAGTCCGATATCCGCCAGCTCCAGCGCTGCAAAACGTCCCGGGTCGCCGCTTAATTCTGCCAGCTGCGGATATTGCAGCAGGTAGGCAATGGCTTTTCTGACCGGCGAAGCCACCTGGGGTGAAGCCCGGTTGACCGACTTTTGTTTGAAACCGGCAACTGACCTGTCTATAGACGCAGCAGCAGCGGTTTTTATTCCTAACAGTGAAGACAAAGTAATACGGTCAATTTCTGCCAGCTCCGACAGACGAGCCACCATCATGGTCTGGAACACCCCTTCCTGGATCTGCTGCAGATAAGGCTTACTTAAATCAACCAGTTTGGAACGACCGTCCAGGGTCTCCATATCCACCTGCTGCATCAGGGTATCAAAAAAGAATCCGGAAAAACTTTGAGCCTTATCAATCTCTGCTTCAAAACCGGCCTTACCCTGTTGCCGAACCAGACTGTCCGGATCTTCACCTTCCGGCAGGAACATAAAACGGGCCTGTTTGCCTGGTTTGATGGCCGCCAGGGCATTATTCATCGCCCGCCAGCCCGCTTCCCGTCCGGCCCGGTCACCATCAAAACAGAAAATCACTTCATCACAGAGGCGAAACAGTTTCTGCAAATGTTCAGCGGTGGTGGCAGTACCCAGTGTGGCCACGCTGTAGCGTATATCAAACTGGGCCAGTGCCACCACATCCATATAGCCTTCAACCACCAGCACCCGGTCGATTTTTCTTAATGCCTGTTTGAGTTCAAACAGGCCGTAAAGTTCCTGGCCTTTATGAAATAAACGGGTTTCAGGAGAATTAAGGTATTTCGGCTTACCGTCACCCAGAATACGTCCGCCAAAAGCAATGGTGCGCCCACGACGATCACGAATGGGAAACATCAGCCGTTCCCGAAAGCGATCGTACCAGGGTGACTGATTCGGTCTGTTATTATCGCTCTCTTCCCGCCTGATCAGCATACCGGTATCCGCCAGTGCCTGAATTTTCTGCTCATTACCGGCCCCGATAACGTTTAGAACATTGTCCCAGCCCGGCGGGGCAAAACCCAGACCATAGATCTGAATCACCTCATTACTCAGGCCCCGCTGTTTAATATAAGCCTGCACTTTATGGGCCTGAGCATGATGGCTTAACTGATACTGGTAATAATTAGCCACCTGGTCCAGTAGTTCAAACTGCTCCGGATTCTGCCGGGACTGTTTATTGTCATAGGCCACTTTGGGTACTTCCATCCCGGCCATTTGTGCCAGCTCTTCCACCGCCTCCACAAAGCTCAGATGTTCATATTCCATAAGAAAGCGAATGGCATCGCCGCTGGCTCCACAGCCAAAACAATGATAAAACTGCTTCGGCTGACTGACACTGAACGAAGGTGTTTTCTCACCATGAAAGGGACAGCAGGCCATATGATTACTGCCTGAACGTTTTAAAGGCACTCGAGAATCAATCAGCTCGACAATATCCGTATATGCGAGGACTTCATCTATAAATTCTCTTGGGATTGAGCCGGCCATTACCTTCCAGAAAAAGTGGTTATCTATTTGAATTATACTCTGCTGCTATAACAGGCAGAAAGTTTAAAATTATATAAAAGTTGTATTATAAGATACCTGTAAAAAGTATTTTTATACTTTATTATTTTAGACGTTTAACAGGATTTAAGGGATAGAAAGCGCATATTTATTGCAGAATAAGAACTGCTTAACGCCTGGGTTGTTTTGAGCTTTGATTTAGCTCTGGTTCAGCTGAGCTTCTGTTTGATCAGAGCACTGACTTGTGACATATCAGCACGCCCCTGAACCTGGGGTTTTAACAGCCCCATCACCTTGCCCATATCTTTCATGGACTGGGCACCGGTAGAACTGACAGCATCGTCTATCAGCCGGGCTATTTCTTCTGCGGATAAAGCAGCGGGCAGGAACTCCTGAAGAACTTTCATCTCCATTTCTTCTTTTTCGGCCAGATCCATTCGATCGGCATCACGAAACTGCTGGGCAGAGTCTTTGCGCTGTTTAACCAGCTTGTCTAATACCGCCAGTACCTGGGTATCATCAAGCTCGATCTGTTCATCAATTTCACGTTGTTTTATGGCCGCAAGTACCCCGCGAATAACCACCAGGCGCTCTTTTTCTTTAGCACGCATGGCCGCTTTCATGGCATCAGTAAGATCTGACTTTAAGGTCTGGCTCATTTTTAACTCAATCTGTTTATAATAAGAGGTTAAGTGACCAACTTATCGGGCCGTTATTGTCTGACAGGCCTTAATAAGCGATTGAAATACAATAAAAACAACGGGTGATAGAACAATAATGACTTCTAACTGGCTTTGTCTCATTGAGAAAGTCAGTTAGAAGCTTTAGTACATACGTCTGCGACGACCAATCTCACGAGACTGTTTTTTCTGCCAGCGTTTAACAGCAGCAGCGGCTTTACGTTTACGTACTGCAGTTGGCTTTTCATAATGTTCGCGACGACGAACTTCAGACAGGATGCCTGCTTTTTCACAGGAACGTTTGAAACGACGTAAGGCTACGTCAAATGGTTCATTTTCTTTTAACTTTACCGATGGCATGAAAACTCCTAAATTAAAACATTTTACCCAGCAATTTATATTATCTACTGCATATTCCGGAGACAAAGCTTACCCTTTGACCCAAAACGCAGACACGGGATCATACTCTTATTTTGTGCTGACTGCAAAAAATTTTGCAAAAAAATTCAATGAAATGCATAGTATCAGAAACAATAAGCACAGTAACTGACATTTCCCGTTTCTTAGCTACTCTGAATACCTCCCCCCAACTTGCAAGATCATATAATAGAGTACACAATAACGCCCATGAAAGTACTGGGTATTGAAACCTCCTGTGATGAAACAGGTATTGCGATTTATGATGATGAACAGGGTATTCTGGCGGATGCCTTATACAGCCAGATAGCACTGCATGCCGACTATGGCGGTG
>JALVDE010000410.1 GCA_027009375.1 Gammaproteobacteria bacterium | reverse complement strand
TGGAGGCATCTTCTATATGCTGTGCTCCACAACTGACTAAAATAGAACGGAGCATAGAACGATAATTAGCAAAATCATCAATAATAAGAAATTTGACCTTGGATAGATCCAGTAGGGGCATATAAAGGAGTTTTTTCAGTAATAACAGATGTCTAAAGAATAGCAAATGTTAGCATATAAGCAAGTTGTCGGCTGGTGAAAGAATCAAAAAAGATTTGCAATTTGGAAAACTGCAAGATCTTAACTATACTTAAAATAATTATGAAAAGAGCCTTTATTTAAAATCTACCCTTCGGTAATCCTAAGTTATGTTAAGCAATTTGGAAAAAACCTCCAGTATTCGTTTTATGAAACTGGAGCTTTTGTATAAAAATCTTTTTATGTCAACTATAGCCACGTTCTTTGTTGCTTTAACACTGGTTCTGTTTATTTTACCCCGAACTGATGCCTTAATGGTCTGGATCTGGTTTGCGGCTCTGTTCGGACTGAATGGTTATCGTTTGTCAGGCCTTTATTTTTTTAAAAAACAGTTAGGAAAAAATACCAGTACAGAACAAAATACCAGTACAGAACAAAATACCAGTACAGAATATTGGTATAAGCATTTTAAAATCGGTGCCTATGCCGCAGCTGTTTTATGGGGAGCACCAATGTGGCTGTTTTATCCCCATAATTATCCGGAATACCAGGTATTACTGGTACTGGCTTTAGCCGGTGTTTCCGGTGCTGCTTTAGGCGTACTTTCCTATGATTCAAGGCTTGTTGTGAATTACCAGAGTATTATCCTGGTTTTTATTGAAAGTCGATTACTGTGGAATGGAGACTCTTTATCCCTGGAAATGGCTGTCTTTAGTTTCCTGTACTTTGTTTTCTTAATGAAAAGTGGAGTGGTTATTGGTCGGAATTATGAAGAGTTAATTAACCTGCGTTACGATAATGAAAAAAATAACACAGCCTTATTATCTATATCAGAAGAGATAGCACAAATTGGTTATTGGCAATGGGATATGAGTTCCAATCAGGTCCTGTTGTCTGAAAACCTGGCCAGAATGTGTGGAGTGGATAATACTCGATATGATATGGAATTCTGTATGCAGTGGTTACATAAGGATGATAGAAACAGAGTAAAAATGGCCATTGAATCCGTTATTGAAACGGGTCAGGTTGCAACGGTTGAATATCGTATGAAACCCTCAGGGAAGCAGGACTGGATTATTATGAACCAGATAATTAAACGTATTGAGGGGGCACATGGCAATTTTTCGTTACTGGGCACGGTTCAGGATATTTCCATTATTAAGTCAGCAGAACAGAAAATTTTTGATATGGCATTTTTTGATGAACTTACAGGTCTTGCTAATCGGAGTCATTTTCATCAGTCTCTAAATGAACATATCAACTATGCTCAACGTAATAAAAATAAACTGGCTGTTCTATTTATTGACCTGGATGGTTTTAAGGAAATAAACGATACCCAGGGGCATGAACAGGGTGATGAGTATCTCAAACTGATTTCTGCTAAATTCAAAAGTCTGTTGCGAGAAACTGACTTTATCGCCAGACTGGGTGGTGATGAGTTCTGTATTATCCTGAATGATATTAATGAAGGTATTGATGCAATAAGACTGGCAGAACGATGTCTGGATTTATCACAGGAGTCTATTGTGCTGGATTTTCAGAAAATCAATCCAAAAATGAGTATTGGTATTGCGGTATTCCCGGAAGATGGTACTACCGCCGGCTCCTTACTAAAAGCAGCGGACACGGCCATGTATTCAGCTAAACGTGCCGGCAAACATAAATATGCGTTTTATAATTCAGAGATGACGTCCAGAGCAATAGCACGCCAGAAACTGGAAACTGAACTAAAACAGGCACTGCTCAATAATGAATTTGAATTATGGTATCAGCCTAAAATATCTTTAAACAATTATAAGATTTCTGGTGTAGAAGCTTTAGTGCGCTGGCGGCATCCTGAAAAAGGCCTGGTGATGCCGGATCAGTTTATTACTGTGCTGGAGACAATGGGACTGATTAATCAAATGGGTGAATGGGTTATGGATAATGCCTGTCAACAGCAACAGAACTGGAAGCAGCAGGGTATAGCCATCAGTATGGCTATTAATATTGCACCCGGACATTTTTCCAGTGAAGGTTTTTCACAAAAAACTGTCCAGCAAATGCAACAATATGGTCTGAACTCCGGTGATCTTGAAATAGAAATTACTGAAAGTCAGACTCGAAACACTGAACAGCATTTAAAGATCAGTCAACAGCTCAGGGATAAAGGCATACGGATTGCTATTGATGATTTTGGTACCGGATATTCATCACTTTCAGTACTCAAAAAACTGGCCGTTGATACTTTAAAAGTTGATCGGGAATTTATCCGGGAATTACCAGATGAACCTTCCTCGGCACTGATGGTCAGTACCATTGTGAATATGTCTATGGCTCTGGGCTATGAAGTTGTTGCAGAAGGTGTGGAGACACCTGAACAGGTAGCATTTCTACAACAGCTGGGTTGTCCAGTAGTGCAGGGCTACTATTTTAGTCGGCCAGTTCCGGCAAAAACCATTCCGGAACTGGTTAGAAAGAGCTTTGAACCTGAGGTTAAACTGTTGACCTCTGATGCTCATAAGAATTTAATAACAGAAGCCTGATAAAAAACTATCAGTAGCTGAATTTCCACTGTTTTTATAAATCATCATCTGTTTCATTAACATCTACCTGTCCAGACATACGTCGGCGAATATGGGACCAGGACATACCAATGGCCAGGACCATAGACAGCAGAGTGAGTACTATATAGGTGATCATCTTAATGCTGTCTGCCGGTACAATACCCATATCAATAATCAGCCATAACAGGGTACCAAAGAAAGCAAAAGCCAGAATCAGACCAACCAGACCTAAAGAAGTGATAGTTGCACGCAGATAAATTACCCAGCCAATCAGTAAAACCACACCGGAAAAAGCAAATAAGGGTGTAAAGCCAGTTTCCAGAATATTCTTTGTCCAGTGATAAAATGAATATTCGCTGGGATTATAGGTAGCAAAAACCAGACAAAGTGCAAAAATAAGGCGGATCAGAAAACTTCCAAAATTAAATTTATTGCTGGCCATAAGATTACCTGAAATTCCGAATATAAGTTGAAAGAAAGAAGGCTGTTATTTTACAAGATAATAGAGCAGGATAAAATTGATTATTAAGGAAATTGCACTGATGCTTTTCCAGACCAGCATGGGGTTTCTTTCAATCAGAGGCGTATTAGTGTTATTCAAAAACCGCGGATTAGGATTTTGCAGGTCGTATAAAAACTCAAATACATCCTCATGGCGTTGTTTTATCTCCAGTGACAGAGCCTTTTTAATAGCGCCGTCAATCCAGATAGGTACCATAGGGTTGATATGAATACTGGGTACATATTTAAGCTGGGATAACTGTCTGTAATCAGCCTTTTCAGGCATGTCCCTGCCAAAGGGCAGGCGGTTGTTGAGTAGCTCATAAGTAATGACGGCCAGTGAATACAGATCACTGCGCTCACCGCCGGACTGTCCCAGGTAAAACTCCGGGGCACTGTAATTGACTGTACCCAGAATGTTTTCTTCATCGTCGGTATTTTTTTTCAGTTCCTGGATCCCGGCAATTTTTACCGAACCAAAATCAATGATTTTGACCTGGCCGTCAGCACTGATCATAATATTTTCAGGTTTTAAATCCTGATGGATCATCTCCAGCCGATGAAAGGCCCGCAAACCTTTGGCAATTTGCTCAACAATAGGAATAACCGTTTCAACTGAAGGCAGCGGATTTTGCTGCATCCATTCCCTTAAGGTAATGCCGTCAAGGTATTCGGTGACATAATACAGCATCCGCGGTTTCTGTTCAGGCGTCAGTACCTTAAGTACATAAGGTGACTGAATGCGTTTTCCGGCCCATTCTTCATGCAGAAATTGCTCAATAAAAGCCGCATCATCTTCATAATTGACCGAGGGTGTTTTTAAAATAACCCGTTCATCGGTCTCCTTATTTCGGGCAGCATAAATCTGAGTGCGTTTACTGGCATGCAGCTCCCTGATGATCTGATAACCATCCATGACCATACCGGCTTCCAGTGGCGGAGGGAAGGGCAGTTCATGAGCCTTCATCAGAACCTCTTCCTCTTCCGGAAGCGGCAGGCTCTCAATTTTAAGGAGCTGCAGGCTGATATTATCGTTACACTGATTCTCCAGAGCCTGTTGAGCAATGTCAGCACAGTGCTGGTTTAAAACCTCACTATCAACATTGTCATACTCAATACCCTTAAGCATTGACCTGAGTTTCCTGTCAGACAGAAAATCATGCACACCATCGGTAGACAGCATAAACACATCCCCCGGCTCCAGGGGAACTTTACGATAATCAATATCCAGATGCAGATCGATCCCCATGGCCCGGTTCAGATAACTGCGATCATTAGACACCTGCACCCGGTGATCCCGGGTCAACTGCTCCAGCTCTCCGTCCCGTAAACGATAAATCCGTGAATCACCCACATGAAAAATATGCGCCGTGGTGGACTTGAGGATCAAAAGGGTCAGTGTAGTGACCATCCCCTTAGCACTTTGATAGTCGGTATGTCCACGACTATACAGCCAGTTATTAAGCGCCGACATAATCTTCTGTGCCGCATTTTTAACCGACCAGGACGCTGGTGTACTGTAATAATCGTTAATAAACCCGTTTACACAGGCATGACTGGCCTCCTTACCCGCCTCACTGGAACTCATCCCATCAGCAATAGCCACCACAATCCCTTTAGTCCGCAAATCCTGATTATCAGGAATTTTACTGGACACAAAATCGTCGTTATCAGACTTAATGCCTTTGTCACTGTAATAGCCAATACTAATGGCGAGTTTTTTTTCCATTTCTCTCAACTACTTTTATTGATTAAAGAATCTTTACTGAAACTTTTTAATATGATTTAGAACGACGTAGAGTGGCTGGCTGCAGGTACAGTATTTACGGGGTTTTGAAAACATGGATGTTTTCACAAAGCGATACATGGATGTACTTGAGCGCCCCCGGAAATACTGTACCTGCAGCCAGCCACGGTCAGATACACTAAATACTTTAACTATCAATCTTTTCTTTAATCAACCTCAATCATCTCTACTGTCCCATCCGGCAGAACCTCAGCCATATGCCCCTTAGGCTCCTCAATAAACTGCACGGCAACCAGTACAAACAAAGCCGCACAGGCAATGGTAATAAAAAATATCTGCGGTGATACAAAGGATAACACAGTCAGAAATAATACCGCACCCACATTACCATAAGCACCCACCATACCGGCAATCTGCCCGGTCATACGTCGCTTAATTAAAGGCACCATGGCAAAAACAGCCCCTTCACCAGCCTGCACAAAGAAAGAGCAAACCATGGTGACAACCACTGCCAGAACCAGAGACCAGCTGGATTCAATCTGGCTCATAATAAAATAACCGCCCACCAGGCCAAGCAAAAAGATAGTCAGTGAGCGCTTGCGGCCGAACTTGTCACTGATTAAACCGCCTCCGGGTCGAGCCACCAGATTCATAAAGGCAAAACCGGAAGCCAGCAGACCCGCCATAACTGCGGTTATACCATGACTTTCATGGAAGGTTTCATAAAAGAACAGGGGCAGCATGGACACAACCGCCAGTTCGGAGCCAAAGGTCACCATATAGGCCAGATCCAGAATGGCCACCTGCTTAAACTTATAACGGTGAATTTCCGGCACCGGTTCCTTTAAATGCTCATTATTGATATGAAAGATTTTATAGACATTAACGGCAAACAGAGTCCAGATACTCAGATAAATAATATCTGCTGTTGCAGTACCCAGCAGACTGACGCCGGCAGGTGACAGTTTCCAGGTCAACAGAGTTAATGTTGCATACAGAGGAACTGACATCAGAATATAAAAATACAGATCGCCTTTGGAGGTGACTTCCATGGCCCCCATACGTTTGGGTTTAAAATAGGTGGAACCTTTAGGTGTATCGGATACACTGAAGAAATAAATAACCGCATAAGTCAGGGCTACTATACCGGTTAAACCTACTGCATAACGCCAGCCGTCATCACCGCCGAACAGCAGGGCGATGGTGGGTAGGGTCATGGCAGCCGCTGCAGAACCAAAGTTGCCCCAGCCGCCGTAAATGCCTTCGGCGACACCGACCTGTCTGGCCGGGAACCATTCACCCATCATACGTATGCCGATAACAAAACCGGCACCGACAAAGCCCAGTAAAAAGCGTGCCAGGGCCAGACGTTCAAATGTGTCTGCTGTGGCAAAAATAAAACAGGGAATACTGCCCAGCGCCAGCAGGGTAGAAAAAGTCCGTTTCGGCCCGAACTTGTCCACCAGCATGCCGATAATGATACGGGCAGGAATGGTTAAGGCCACATTGAGAATTAATAAGGTTTTAATCTGTCCATCAGTCAGCCCAAGACTTTCTTTAATGGAAACCAGTAAAGGTGCATGATTAAACCAGACAAAAAAGCTGATAAAAAAAGCCAGCCAGGTCAGGTGAAGTATTTTAACTTTCCCGGTAAAGGAAAACAGGTTTAGCCTGCTGTCCGAGGCGCTGTTATCCGACACGCTGTTATTTGACATGAGTAGAACCCTCTTAAAATATTAAATCTTACTAATATTTAAGCATAAAGCAGGCCATTGTCATCTAACTCAATGAAAATAATAAATAAATTATTAATTTTATAACTCTTTTTTTTATTCAGCACTATCAGAGTGCATTGTTATGGGGCATTAATAACTAAAGTTCTGTAAAAAGAACTAAAACAAAACGTTAAAATTGTAGATTGGTCAATATCATTTATTAGCCCGGCTATTTTTGTGTGATTATTATTACTAAAGCCATAGAATATTTTTCGCAGTGATTTAATTTCAGGTAAAATCAATGCTATTATCAGCCTGTTTTTTTAATTGTTTTTTTATTCCTGGAGCAAACCAGCCAAATTATGAGCCATCTGTCTGAATACCTGATCAACCAGCCCAATGTGGATTATAAAACCACCTGCCCTTATTGTGGGGTAGGATGTGGGGTACTGGCACGGGTGGATCAAAATGGTGTGGTTACGGTTAAGGGTGATCCGGAACATCCGGCTAATCAAGGACGTCTCTGCTCCAAGGGAACGGCTCTGGGTGAAACCGTTGCCCTGCATGAACGTCAGCTCTATCCTGAAATTATGGGCCAGCAGGTCAGCTGGGAACAGGCTCTGGCCTCTGCCGCCGGACGGTTTAAGGAAACCATCTCAGAATTCGGCCCGGATTCTGTGGCATTTTATGTCTCTGGTCAGCTGTTAACTGAAGATTATTATGTGGCTAATAAGCTGATGAAAGGTTTTATCGGTTCAGCAAATATTGATACCAATTCCAGGCTGTGTATGTCCTCAGCTGTAGCGGCCTATAAAAGAGCCTTCGGTGAAGATATTGTGCCCTGTTCCTATGATGATCTGGATCGGGCTAAACTGATTGTACTGACCGGCAGCAATACGGCATGGTGCCACCCGGTGATTTATCAGCGGATTGCAAAAGCCAAAAAGCTGAATCCTGATCTGCAGATTGTCACTATTGATCCGCGTATCACCCAGACGACTACCATCAGCAATCTGCACCTGGCTCTAAAGCCGGGTACTGATGCGATATTGTTTAACGGCTTGCTGGTGTATCTGCAGCAGCAGGGAGAAGCCAATAGCCTGTATCTGGATAATTTTACCAGCGGTTTTGGGCAGGCTCTGGATGCAG
>JALVDE010000409.1 GCA_027009375.1 Gammaproteobacteria bacterium | reverse complement strand
CAGTTTTCTTAAAGCCCGTATTTCTTCCTGCAGTTCAGTATTGGACGGTTCCGGTACTTTGGTCTTTAATACGGCTTTTTCATGTTCTTCATTAAGCACATTAACCACGACACCAATAACCATATTCAAAAAAGCAAAGGCCGTAAAGAAAATAAAACTCAGATAATAAATCCAGCTTAAGGGATAAACCTCCATCGTTTCATACTGTACATCGGTCCAGTCTTCAAATGTCATTACCCGGAACAGGGTCAACATGGATATGGCAATATCCCCCCATAACTCCTCATTAATATCCGCAAAGAAGGTACTGCCGACAGCGGCATAGATATAAAAAATAATAAACATCAGGGCAATAATATAGCCCAGCTGCGGCATAGCCTTAAGCAGGGAATTAAGCAGGATTTTTAATTCCGGTATTATGGATACCATCCGCAGTACCCTGAAAATACGGATTAAACGCCCGACCAGCGCCAGTTCACTGTCCTCAATCGGGATCAGGCTCATGACCACAATCAGGGTATCAAAAATATTCCAGCCCTGTTTAAAGAAATCTCGTTTGTGTTCCTCTGCCAGGAAGCGGATTATAATTTCCACCAGAAAAATCCCGGTAATCAACCAGTCCAGGGCATGGATCAACCAGAGAGTACGAGGTGAAATATCAAAGGTTTTGGCACCGATAACCAGAGCCGAGAAAATAATAATAAAAATAACAAAAGATTCAAAAAATCGGTTACTGCGGATCCGACGAAAGGTTTGAGTAAGACTTGCGCTGTTCATAATGTTTGTTTCAACAGTTAAACGGGAAATGAATTATACTGTTGAAAACAGTTTATTGAAACGACTGTATTATATTATTAACTCATGGGTACAGGTGTGACTCGCAGGACTTCTTCAATGGTAGTAATGCCTTTGGCCACTTTCTGGGCACCGGCCAGGCGCATTGGCTTATAGCCCTCCCGAACGGCCTGACGGCGCAGAGTGTCCAGTTCGGCGTTCTGGCTGATCAGGTGTTTTAAGTCCCGGCTCAGCGGCAGCATTTCAAACAGGCCGACCCGTCCCATAAAGCCGGTATTGCGACATTCGATACAGCCCACCGGTTTATAGATTTTCTGTGGCGGCTCACTTTTCCAGGGCCGCACCATATCCACCCAGACATCGGTATCGACTTCAGTGTCTTCCTTACAGTGCGGGCATAGAGTTCTGACCAGACGCTGGGCCATAATACCGATAATACTGGAGTGGATAAGATAGGTGGGCACACCAATATCCCGTAAACGAACAATAGCCGACAGGGTATCATTGGTATGTAAAGTCGTCAGTACCAGGTGACCGGTTAAGGAAGCCTGTACTGCCATCTCTGCAGTTTCACGATCACGGATCTCCCCAATCATTATAATATCGGGATCCTGACGCATCAGGGTTCGCACACCCTGGGCAAAGTCCAGGTCAATGTTCTGCTGTACCTGCATCTGATTGAATTTCGGTTCAATCATTTCAATGGGATCTTCCACCGTGCAGACATTGACTTCCGGCCTGGCCAGTCGTCGCAAGGTGGTATAAAGTGTACTGGTTTTACCGGAGCCGGTAGGACCGGTGACCAGAATAATGCCATTGGGCTGTTTGATCATATTTTCCCAATGCTGTTTTTCCTGTCTGCCAAAACCCAGCGAGGCAAAATCTTTGTTCAGCACTTCCGGATCAAAGATCCGCATGACCAGTTTTTCACCAAAGGCAGTGGGCATGGTGGACAGGCGCAGTTCTATTTCCTGCCCGGCCGGAGTACGGGTTTTAATCCGGCCATCCTGGGGACGGCGCTTTTCGGAAACATCCATCCGGCCCAGTATTTTTATCCGGCTGGATACGGCATTCATCACGGCTGCAGGAATTTCATAAACTTGCTGCATAATACCGTCAATTCGAAAACGTACATTAGCCTGTTCCCGTCTCGGTTCCAGGTGAATATCACTGGCACGCTGTTCAAAAGCATACTGCAGTAGCCAGTCCACAATTCTGACAATGTGGTTATCATTGGCATCCAGATTTCCGGCACGGCCCATTTCAATAAGCTGTTCCAGGTTCTGAATACCCAGAATTTCATCCTCACTCTGGTATCTGGCCTGGGTTACTGAGGAGGAAACACTGTAGAACTCCACCAGATAGTGGGCAATATCATCCGGATTGGCCAGCGCCAGTTCAACTTTTTTATTGTTGATCCGTTCAATTTCAGCAATCCAGTCCGTCTGAAACGGCTGTGCCGTAGCCACATAAACCCGATCGGCATGTACCTCAACAGGCAGGACATTAAAGTTACGGGCATAGGAAAAGGACATTAAGGTGGTAATACTGTGCACATCCACGGTCAGCGGGTCAATACGCATGGTTTTTATACCGGTTAATTCAGACAGCCATTGTGTCAGTTCATCCAGCGTAATCAGCTGTTCCGGATGTCGGCCGTTTTTCCAGCCCCGCTCAGTAATCACCAGAAACGGATGCTGGCTCCGATACTGGTCATTTTTATCCAGTGCCCGCAGTACCTGAGCATTTTCCTTGCTGACAATACCGTCCAGTACCAGTTGATCCAGTACCTTGTATAAATCCAGTTTACCGTCCGGTTGTGTCAATTGCTGTATTTGCATTAAAATTGGTTTACTTCTGATAAAAGGGTATAACAAAATGGCTCAACTGGTTCTGTTTAATAAACCTTATAATGTTCTGAGCCAGTTTACTGATAACTCATTTCAAAATAACAAGCAACAACACTCAGCCAGCCGTGAAACTCTTTCCGACTATATTGATATAAAAAAAGTTTATCCTGCCGGTCGTCTGGATCGAGACAGTGAAGGCTTATTACTGCTGACCGATTCCGGAGCCCTGCAGCATCAGATTGCTCATCCCAAGCATAGCAAAGAAAAGTCCTATTGGGTACAGGTGGATGGTGCAATTACTGAGCAGGCGGTTCAACAATTAAGCCAGGGAGTTAAACTGAAAGATGGACTGACCCTGCCTGCCAAAGTCCGTATCATACAGGAGCCGGATATCTGGCCCAGAAACCCACCGGTTCGTTTTCGCAAGGAAATCCCTACCAGCTGGATAGAGCTGACCATTTCAGAAGGTAAAAACCGTCAGGTACGCCGTATGACGGCTGCGGTCGGTTTTCCTACCCTACGTTTAATCCGCCACCGCATCGGACAGTGGCAGCTGAGAAATCTACAACCGGGTGAATTTATTGTTTTACATGTATAGGTACTTTAAGAGTCATTAACTATTTTCGGATGGAAATCACTTAATCTTTTCTGAAAATGGTCGTTAATAGATTATATGCTATATTTATTCTATTAATGTGCCATTTACTCATCTGAAATTGGAATTATTATGTTACATAACCTGTCCATCAATAAAAAGCTACTTATACTCAGCCTTTTTTTTATCTCCATTATTATTATCTATGCAACACGTTTATCCGTTAATGCCCTGGATAATTATAATAATTCACAGGATGTGATTGAAATTGTCCAGTTATCGGTATTTATGAACAATGTTGTTCATGAGTTGCAGAAAGAACGGGGAGCCAGTGCCGGTTATCTGAGTTCGGCCGGTAAAAAATTCAGCAGCACTCTGCAGCAACAGAGAACCCTGACCGATACTCAGATACAACAGCTTCAGCAATATCTGAATTCAAAAAACAATCCGTTTATAGAAAAAGTACAGCAACAGACTGATTTCTCACAGCTGAAAAGTATGCGTGAACAGGTCAGCAAGATGAGCATCGATACCAAAACAGCCGTAGCCTACTATACCGGTTTAAATAAAAACCTGATCAAGCTGATCAGTGAATTTTCCACTTATGCCAATAACACCCATATACGCAATATGCTCAATAGCCTGGTACTGTTTACCAGCGCTAAAGAACGGGCCGGAATTGAACGGGCCATTTTATCCGCCGTTTTTTCCAGAAATGAATACAATAAATTTTTAGAACACAAATTTATTACGGTTCTGGCTCAGCAAAAAGCGCTGTTTCAATTGTTTGAATTCACGGCAAACGACGCATTTAAACACAAATACCAGCAGATAACAGGCAGTCCTTCTTTTAAACAGGTACAGCAGATGCGCAATATCGCTCTGAACAGGGAAAAAGATTTCGGTGTGGATGCAGATGCCTGGTTTAAAACTATTACTCAGAAAATAAACAAATTAAAAGAAATGGAACTGTACATCAGTGATTCCCTGACAAAAGCGGCGGCCTATGACAAGCAAAGTGCTTTTTATACCCTCTTATCTGTTGCCCTGTTTTCTATTGTAGTACTTATTATTGCCATCTGGTTCAGCCAGAGTATCCGGAAAATTATTATGAACAAGATTCTGGATTTCAAACAGGCTATTGAAAGAGTAAGAAACGGTGATTTAACCATTCTGCTGAACTACAGCAGGGACAGTCAGAATGAAATGGATCAGATGGCGGCAATGTTTCAATCACTGATCACCATTATGCAGGATCTCACCACCCGGATCAGTACTTCGGTGCATTACGCAGCAAAAGGTGACTTTACATCCTGTAAATTAACCGGAGACGGTCTGGACGGTGATTTTCTGAATGCTATTAATAGTGTCATCAAAGGTATTGATGCCATGAAAGAAGCACATGACAAGCAGGAACTGATTAATTTTAATTCTCAACTGCAGTCACTGAATGATGTGGGCGGCAGTATCACTTTAATTCAAAGTGAAATATCCAGTATTGTTGAAAACCTGTCAGATGTTTTAAAAACAACCAATGAAACCTCTGAACAAGCTTCTGACACTCTGGTGGTGGTTGAAGAAATATTAACTAAACTCAACAAACTGGTAGAAAATATATTCAGCTCAAATGCGACTATCGAAGGACTAGAAGAAAAAAGCAATCAAATTACATCAGTTGTTGATTTAATACAAACTATTGCAGAACAGACCAATCTTCTGGCCCTGAATGCCGCCATTGAAGCCGCACGAGCCGGTGAACATGGCCGAGGTTTTTCTGTGGTGGCTGATGAAGTACGAAATCTGGCAGAACATACCCAAAGAGCAACCAGTGAAATTGCTGAATCCATTAACGCCATGAAAGAAGAAACTACATCTATTGTGAAAAAATCTGATGTGATGACACAACTGGCAAATGATGTCTCTGATCATGTAGAAAACTTCAAGGGAATGATGATAAAACTGAATAGTGATGCAAAAGATATGTCTTCTCTGGTAGGTGGAATGGAATGTCAGGCATTTATCGTACTGGCAAAAATTGATCATATTATTTTCAAAGCTAATGCCTATAATGCAATGATAAGCAATGACAATAGTGCAGAATTTCCAGATCACAAACATTGCCGCCTCGGAAAATGGTACCTGGAAAACGGCAAAACTCTTTTCTCCAAAACACAGAGTTATCCCAAACTGGATAAACCTCATAGCATTGTACATAAAATGGTTCATACTAATATGGAGTATATTCAAACTGAAGACCGACGTATTGAATGTGAAACCGAGATTATTGAAAACTATAAAGTCATGGAACAATCCAGTTCAGAACTATTTAATTTACTGGATGCCATGAGAAAAGAAATGCACTGTGGAAAAAAATAACCAACCTTAGAACTTCTGACTGACGGCTTTTGATCCGCTGAGGGCTCTTAACCTGCTGACGGCTCTTATCCTGGAACCGTTTTTTAATCAGCCCTGCGCAATTATGATATAATTTGATTATGAATTTTTATCGTAATTTTTTCATTGTATTTTCCTTTCTGATTCCGTCAGCCTCTCTACTGGCAGATGTTTTTGTTTCTGAAGAAATCAATAACAATCCTGATCGATATCAATTTTCCATGTGCCATGGTCAGGGCTGCAGGGAAGTAGAACAATTATCTCTCAGTGATCAGGAATGGCAGAAAATCTCCGCCTATTTTCAGCCTCCAGCACAATCTGCTCAACAGGAACGTCAGCAAATTGCTCTGGCCATAGCTGAATTTGAAAAAATTATCGGCCGAAAAACAGGTACAGACAGGGATAAAGCCCGCCTATTTGAACATATGGGTTCTCCAGGTCAGCTCGACTGTATTGATGAGTCAACCAACACCACTGTTTATTTAATGATTTTAAAAAAGCACGGCTTATTACACTGGCATGAACCCATGGATCATGTGACCCGTGGTTTTTTTATTTTCGGCTGGCCACACAGCTCAGCCGCCATGCGGGAAATCAGGCATCCCGAACGTGAATATGCTGTGGATTCCTGGTTTGAAGATAACGGCAAGCCACCCCATATTATTCCCCTGAAACTCTGGCGTGACGGCTGGGAACCACAGGACAGAACCTGAACGATGAATCAGAACCAGAAACAAACAAAAACAGACACACCGGTTATTGTCGGCCTGTCCGGCGGCGTGGATTCATCCGTTGCTGCCTTATTGCTTAAGCAGCAGGGTTATGACGTCTCCGCCGTATTTATGAAAAACTGGAATGAGGATGATAATGAGGGTTATTGCCCGGCAGAAGAAGATTTTGCCGATGCCCAAAGTATTGCAGCCGAGCTGGATATTCCTTTTCACGGGGTAAATTTTGCACCGGAATACTGGGATAATGTGTTTGCGTATTTTCTGGCTGAATATAAAGCCGGACGCACACCCAACCCCGATATATTATGCAATAAAGAAATTAAATTTAAGGTTTTTCTGGACTATGCCCTGGCTCAGGGAGCAGAAAAAATAGCCACCGGTCATTATGCAAGGGTCAAAGAAGAACAAGGTCAGTTCTATTTACTTAAAGGTAAGGATAATAATAAGGATCAAAGCTATTTTCTCTATACTCTTGGCCAGTATCCTCTGTCTAAAACCCTGTTTCCGGTCGGTGAACTGGAAAAGCCTCAGGTTCGTCATCTGGCAGAAACCCGTCAACTGGCCACCTGGGATAAAAAAGACTCTACCGGGATCTGTTTTATTGGTGAACGGGACTTTAATCAGTTTCTCAGCCGTTACCTGCCGGCTCAGCCCGGCGATATGGTCACGCCCGAAGGTGAAGTCGTGGGTCGGCATAAAGGACTGATGTATCATACTCTGGGGCAGCGTAAAGGTCTGGGTATTGGCGGCCGGCGTACTTCCGGTAAAACGGACAGTCATAGCGGCAAACCCTGGTTTGCCGCACAGAAAGATTTACAGAATAACCGCTTAATTGTAGTACAGGGCAAAGATCATCCCCTGCTATACAGTCAGAGCCTGACAGCATCAGATTTACACTGGGTCAGCGGCCAGCCGCCACAAACCCCTTTTCACTGCACAGCCAAGACCCGTTATCGTCAGCCCGATCAGGGTTGTGTTATTACCGTCATTGAAACATCCGCTCAGAACAGTCAATGTATGGTAGAATTCGACTCACCGCAATTTGCAGTCACCCCCGGCCAGTCAGTGGTTTTTTATGATGGCGAAATCTGCCTGGGCGGCGGAGTAATAAATTAACTAAAACTTACAGACACTATTTACAATCAACTGACAGCCATCCATAACAGGTTTTAACATTGATAAACGAACAGCTCAGCAATCTGGAACAACGCACCCTTGCTCTGGCCGGTATTTTTCAGAACTGTCATCAGGTGCAGCAACTGGCCAATAGCGGTCAGATTGATCGTTTTTATCTTAATATTGCAGTTAAGGCCATTATGAATACCGAACCGGATAATACCCTGGAGGTCTTTGACGGACTGCCGGGCATACGCGAAGGACTGCAGCTTATTGTTCAGCAGTTAGGCGGTGACAGTAAAAAGCGTAGCGCCGATCTGACCCGCTACAGTATTTCTGTTCTGTTCCTGTCCGGTAAGTTGCTTAAAAATCCGGCCATGCTCAATGAGCTGAGCCAGGGCATTGAAAAAGCCCGGGCACAGATAGAACATTTCGGCATTGACCATGCTAATATTTATGCCAGTCTGGGCGGTCTGTACACCGATACTATCAGCAAGTTAAGCCCTCGTATTATGGTCTCCGGTGAGCCGACGGTTCTTAATAATACTGACAATGCCAATAAAATCCGTACACTCTTATTATCTGCCATTCGTTCTGCGGTACTCTGGCATCAACTGGGCGGCAGCCGCTGGCAGCTGCTGTTTCAACGTAAAAAAATTGTTAATACCGCCAGAAATCTGGCATAAAAAAGCATTCATAAGTACAGCACTGAACTTTTAAAATTCAATTCTGTCTATAACAGCAAATTAATCCCTTTCTTCCTCTACCTGCTTCGCTCCAGCAGAAAGGTGGAGATAGGGGTTAATATTATCCTTATACTTGTTTTTTACCTTTTTATACCAAAATTAACAGACATATCCTGTTCCGTAGAAATGGAAATATAAGGATATTAATTCAATATTTTAGAGATGAATAATAAAACACTATGAGCCTATTTCAGCAGATCACACAAGCTAAAGATTGCTTAAGAAAAAAAATTATTGGCCAGGATGCCCTGGTCAATAAACTGTTTATTGCCCTGCTCGCCGACGGACATTTACTGGTCGAAGGTGCACCTGGACTGGCCAAAACCAGAGCCATTAAAGAACTCGGCGATTTAATTGAGGCTGATTTCCACCGGGTACAGTTTACCCCAGATCTATTGCCTGCGGATTTAACCGGTACGGAAATTTACCGCCCCCAGGACGGCAGCTTCCACTTTCAGCAGGGGCCTTTATTCCATAACCTGTTACTGGCCGATGAAATTAACCGCGCACCAGCTAAAGTACAGTCCGCACTACTGGAAGCCATGGCAGAAAAACAGATCACCATTGGCCGAGAGACCTATCCCCTGCCCAAACTATTTATGGTGATGGCTACCCAGAACCCGATTGAGCAGGAAGGTACCTATCCCCTGCCGGAAGCACAACTGGATCGTTTTTTAATGCATATCCGTATTGACTATCCGGAACAAAATGCTGAAAAATCCATTCTGGCACTGAACCGTCAGGAAGCCCAGCAGGATCTTGTTAACACCTCTGGCAGCAAAAATACTGATGAGGATAAATTTGTTATTTCCCAGCAGGTACTGTTTGCCGCCCGTCATGAAATCCTAAATATTCATATGAGTCCGGAGGTGGAGGACTATCTGCTTAAAATTATTCTGGCGACCAGAAATCCAAAACCTTATGATGAGACACTTGCCAACTGGGTAAACTATGGCGTTAGCCCTCGGGCGACTATTGCCCTGGACCGCTGTGCCCGGGCTCATGCCTGGTTATCCGGTAAGGACTATGTTGCACCATCTGACATACAGGCCGTGGTAGCCGATATTTTCCGGCACCGGATTTTATTATCCTTTGAGGCCGAAGCTAACGGCATTGACCCGGATTATTTTATCAGCAAATTACTGGGCTATATTGCAGTTCCCTAAAGGCGGGTCAATATGAGTTTCTGGCAAACACTCTTTAATACACAGGATCATTCCGCCAGTACCGAGGGCATGACTCGTGCCTCCGGTACTGCTCAGGAAGGATCAGACAACCGGGCAACCCATGTGGATCTGCAGGGTTTAATTCACCTGCGTTTTCATTCATCCCAGATTGCCCTGGGATCACAGCGTAAGGCCTTTTCTGCCCTGGCTGGTCAATACATGTCCCCTTTTAAGGGACGCGGTCTGAATTTTGATGAGGTACGTCCTTATCAGCCCGGCGATGATATCCGCAATATCGACTGGAATGTCACCGCCCGCACTGACCGGGTACACACCAAGGTTTTTAAGGAGGAGCGGGAACGCCCGGTCTTTATTGTAGTTGATCTCAGCCCCAGCATGTATTTTGGTACCCGCCATTGCCTTAAGTCAGTGACGGCAGCCAAGGCCGCAGCTCTGTTTGCCTGGGCCGGAGCCGATAATCATAATCGTATTGGCGGTGTGGTATTTAATGACTCTGATCATCGGGAAATGCGTCCCCGAGGTGGTCATCAGGGGGTATTACGTTATCTGAAAATGCTGACCGATTTCCATAATGCGCCCCTGGAAAATAAAGTATCAGAAACGGACAGTTTCAATAATGAAGCTCCCAGCGCAAGCAATAACCACAATATCAATTTTAACCGTGAATTTTTATTTGCCCGGTTACAGAAACTCATTCATCCCGGCAGTATTGTATTATTTGCCAGTGACTTTATGAATACTACAGAAACCGCTTTAAAACACATTCGACATATCGCCCGTCACAATGATTTACTCATGGCGCATATTTATGATCCCATTGAAGCCGAGCTGCCCCCGGCAGGCCGCTATGCCATCAGTGACGGTGAACATTACCAGCAGATTAATACCGGCGATCCATCCCTGCGCCAGGCCTTTCATCAGTCTTTCAGCCATAAGGAGCAGGAAATAGAACAGTTCTGTATACACAACCAGAGTAATCTGATTAAACTGGCTACTTATGACAAGGTGCCGGAACGCTTTATTGCCACCCTGGGCAGAGACAATACTACTCGCAGAATTGCCAGGAGTCGTCATTAATGCCTGTTACGCCCAATAATCCAGTTATGACACCTCCAGCACCGGGAAATGGTTTTGATCCGGCACAGCTGGCCGATATTCATTTACCGGAAGCCGTCAGTTTCTGGCCCATTGCGCCGGGCTGGTGGTTCAGCCTCGGGGTACTGGTCATTCTGTTTATCGCCATCTGGTTATGGAAAAAACAGCATGACCGGGATCCGGCCGTGCTGGAAAGCCGTCGTTTAAAACGCCTGAAAACTGAAGCACAGAAAGAACTGGAAAGCCTTGAACAGCAATTCAGAGAACACAACAATGCCCATCAGAGCATAGAAGCCCTGTCGGTTTTTCTGCGGCGTTTTGCCCTGTCCGTTTACCTGCGGGAACAGGTCGCTTCACTGACGGATGAACAGTGGCTGAAACTGCTGGATCAGCTATCCGGGACAGAGGACTTTTCCAGCCGGTTTAAAGAATTATTGCTTGAAGCACCCTATCAGGCACCGGATAAAAGCATAGATACCCAACTACTGGAACAGTTATTTACTGCCACAAAATCTCTGCTGAACAGAACCTTACAGCAAAAGCTGAGTTCACAAAAAGCTTCCGGAGGTCAGCATGTATAGTTTTGACTGGCCCTGGATGTTCCTGCTTCTGCCCTTACCTCTGCTGGTTTACTGGTTCAGCAAACCTTTAACCAGTACTCAGTCAAAAGCATTAAAGGTTCCTTTTTACGATAAAATAAATCAGCTTAGCCGCCAGACACAATCGGCCGGTAAGGCGCGGTTCTCCCCGGCACTGATACTGGCTTTGCTTGCCTGGATCTTGTTGATCACCGCCAGCGCCCAGCCCAAATGGTCCGGTGAAGCCATATCCATTCCTGTCAGCGGCCGGGATTTAATGCTGGCGGTGGATATTTCCGGCAGTATGGAACAGACCGATATGTTTTTTGCCCAGGATGCAGTGGACAGACTGACTGCAGTAAAAGCCGTTCTGCTGCCTTTTATTAAGCAGCGCAAAGGTGATCGGATTGGACTGATTCTGTTTGGTGATCACGCTTATCTGCAGACCCCTTTAACCTTTGACCGTAAAACCATTGAACGTATGCTGCTCGAATCATTTATCGGTATGGCCGGACAACGAGCCACGGCAATTGGTGATGCCATTGGTCTGGCCGTTAAACGTCTGAAGGATTTGCCCGCTACACAAAGCGAATCCAGGGTATTGATCCTGCTCACTGACGGTTCAAATAACGCCGGAATTGCGCCTTTAACCGCTGCAAAACTGGCCAAACAGATTGGTATTAAAATTTATACCATTGGTTTTGGTGCCGATGAAATGATTGTGCGTTCCTTTTTTGGGCGACAGCGGGTTAATCCATCCAGAGATCTGGATGAAAAAACCTTAAAGGAAATTGCCCGCATTACCGGCGGCCAGTATTTTCGTGCCAGAGATACCCGGGAACTGCAGAAAATCTATCAGACCCTGGATCAACTCGAACCGGTTGAATCCGATAATCTGACTTATCGTCCAACTAAATCCCTGTTTCATCTGCCACTGAGCCTGGCCTTTGTACTGGCAATTATTGTGTATTTACTGCGCCAGTTTTATCAGCCCTTTTATAGCCGGAAGGGAGGTCAGTAATGTTAGCTGATTTTCATTTTTTACGACCTGAGTGGCTGCTGGCTATCCCAGTAGTGGCCATTATACTGTTTGTTTTTTATCGCCGTTCCAGGCAGAGTATCGGTTGGGAAAAAGTCTGTGATCCAGCCCTGCTGAACTTTCAACTGACTCATACCAGAGAAGCCGTTGGTTCTGCTTCACGCCTGTTAATATGGCTGGTACCCTTAATGTTTTTAATAGCCATTCTTGCGCTGGCCGGCCCCAGCTGGCAGAAAAAGCAGCAACCAATCTTTCAGAAAGATTCCGCACTGGTTATTGTACTTGACCTGTCCCTGTCCATGAATGCCAGGGATGTTAAACCCTCTCGTCTGGAAAGAGCCAAGCTTAAAATTATTGATATTTTAAAACAGAAAAAAGAAGGACAGACTGCGCTGGTGGCCTATGCCGGTGATGCCCATACGGTTAGTCCCTTAACTATTGATAACAAAACCATTATTTCCCTGCTGCCGGCTCTGGACTCTTCCATTATGCCCCTGTCCGGCTCACGTGCTGCAGATGCAATAAAAACCGCTAAAGAACTTTTAGTCAATGCCGGTTATAGCCGGGGGGATATTTTATTATTTACCGATGGTATTGATGTTTCTGAACAGCAGAAAGTAAAACAACTGGTTAAACAACTTAATCAACAGGGCTATCATACCTCTGTTATCGGTATCGGCACTCAGGCCGGCTCCCCTATCCCCATTCCCGGTCAGGGAGGTTTTATCAAGGATCGCTCCGGCCAGGTTATTTTAAGCAAACTGGAAGAACAACCTTTAAAGGCCATTGCTCAGGCCGGCGGAGGTTTTTATCATCGTCTGTCACTGGATGACAGTGATTTTAAGGAGATTCTGGAACAGAAGTTTATTGATAAGGATAAAGTTAAACAGCAGGATGAAGAACTGGAACAATGGATTGATGCCGGGGCTTATGTCACACTGCTGGTTATACCACTGGCCTTATTTATGTTTCGTAAGGGTGTACTTAGTCTATTAGTGGGATCCTTACTGGTTTCATCCTTGCTGTTGCCGGCCTTTTACAGTGCACCGGTTATGGCAGAACCTACATCTGAAGCGGCGGCTAAAACAGCTGCATCTCAACAGCCCGGCAAGTCCGGTTTTAACTGGAATGATCTCTGGCTGACTCCGGATCAGCAGGCCGACAAAAGTTTCAAGGAGCAGAACTATCAACAGGCAGCAGAAACCTTTAAAGATCCGCTCTGGAAAGCCTCGGCTTATTATCGCGCCGGTCAATATGAACAGGCCTTACAGCAATACAGCCAGTTTGACAGCGCTGATGCCTTATACAATAAAGGCAATGCTCTGGCCAATCTGCAAAAGTTCCCGGAGGCCATAAAGGCTTATGAGCAGGCCTTAAAACAAAACCCGGAACTAAAGGATGCTAAAAAGAATCTTGAGTATCTGAAAAAACTCCTGGAACAACAAAAACAGCAGTCCGGACAGAACTCTCAGGACCAGCAGGATCAAAACAATCAGTCTCAACAGAAAGATTCACAGCAGAATCAGCAACAGGATCAGTCCGGTAATAAACAGGATTCTCAATCCAGCAAAGAGTCCGGAGACGACAGTCAACAGCAGGACCAGAAACAACAGAACGAGGCCGGGAAGAACCAGGACAAGTCTCAAAATTCCGAATCAGAATCAGACTCAGAGCATGAGTCCTCTGAACAGGATAAAAATCAGGAACAGAAAAACCAGTCTTCTGAACAGCAACAGCAGGCGGATCAAAATGCTCAGCAGGATAACAGGGATCAGCAATCCAGTCAGGCACAACAGCCTGACAGCGAAGAAGATATTGAGAAAGCCAGAGAGCAGGCCGCTCAGGCTGCACAGGCCAGAGACAATCAATCGGAACAGCAGGATCAGGAAAAGGATCAACACAATGAGCAGGCACAGGCTCCAGCCGATGTTATGTCTCAGCTCAGCCAGGAAGAACAGCAATCCATGAAACAGTGGTTACAGCGGATCCCGGACAACCCCGGTGAACTGCTGAGAATTAAATTCAGGAACAATACATTGATTAAACAAAGACAACAGCAAACTCCGCAACAGTACGAGGGTAACCCATGGTAAGAAATACGCTTAATACATTAATGGGACTTAAATTACAGTATATTATGCTCGTTTTGCTGATGATCAGTTTCTCCGCCCCCTTATGGGCCGATGTCAGGGCAACGACTGACCGAACCGTAGTGGGTATTGATGAAACTATAACACTGAATATTCAGTCTAAAAACGGTTCCGGATCGCCGGATCTGGATGTGCTGAAAAAAGATTTTCAGATCATGGGACAAAGTCAGAGCCAGAATTACAGCTTTATTAACGGCCATGCGTCCAGTACCCAGACCTGGACCGTCACATTATTACCCAGATCAACCGGGGAACTGACCATTCCTGCCATCAAGGTCGGCAATGAACAGACTAAACCAATACCTCTGGTTATACAGAAACAGTCCACAACACCTGCACTGGACGGCAAGGAAGTCTTTTTAAAGCTGCAGTTATCCACTGAAGACAGTGTCTATGTGCAGCAGCAGATCCTGCTGACCGTGCAACTGTATCATCGTATCCGACTGGCCAATGCCACCTTAACCGACCTGGAACTGAACAATGCCGTTATTGAAAAACTGGGTAATGACAGTAACTATACTAAGGTGATCGGCAAAAACCGCTATAATGTGATAGAACGTCAATATGCCATTTATCCTCAGCAAAGCGGCACATTAACCATTCCGTCACTGACGTTTTCCGGCAATAAGGAAATCGGCCAGAGTTTTTCCCTGTTTTCACGTCCCGGACGTCAGCTGATCAGTCGTACAGAACCGGTAACTATTAAGGTTAAACCCATTCCGTCCAGTTATACCGGTCAATACTGGCTGCCTGCCGAGTTGGTGGTACTGGAATCGGAAATTCTGGAAGACACCAGTAATATTAAAGCCGGAGAGGCCATTACCCGGCATATTATTATCCGTGCCACCAATCTTCTGGGTTCTCAGCTTCCGGCCATTAGCATGGCTTCAACCAGCGATTATAAAACCTATCCTGATAAGGAAAAACTCAATAACCAGCTGGTTAATGGTAAGGTCATCGGCAGCCGCAAAGACACCATTGCCATTATCCCTTTACATCCCGGCCCGTTCAACCTGCCTGAAATTAAAGTCAGCTGGTGGAATACCATAACCAATAAGCAGGAAACCGCTGTTCTGCCGGCCAGAACACTTAACGCCCTGCCCAATCCTGATATGCAGACTCAGCCGGCTCCCAAACCACCTGCACCGGTAACCAGACCACAACCGGTTCAGTCGGTTGCCAATAGTACAAATAGTGATAATTCAATACCTGAAACCACTAAAAAAGTCATTGAAAAAATTATTACAGCAGAGCCGCACTTTACTAAAAATCGCTGGTTCTGGATCAGTATGGGCTTACTGGTGTTATGGCTGATAACACTGATATTATGGCTTTCAGCCCGGAAAAAACAGACTGCGCCAGAAGTAACAACAGCCCCTGTACAGAAAGAATCACACGAGCCTTATTTACAACGTGTCTATGCCGCCTGCCAGAAAAACAATCCCTCTGCCGCTCAGGAGGCTCTGGTGCAGTGGGCAAAAGTTTACTTTAATCAGCCTTTGCTGGCCGGTTTATCGGACATTATTGAACAGACAGATGATCAGGCTTTAATCAGGGCTATTACCGGCCTGGAAGCATCCCGGTATTCCAGCCATAAACAGAACTGGGAGGGTAAGGAACTGGAAAAAGCCCTGCAGGATTTTATTGCACAACAGAATAAGCGTAATAATAATGGTGACGGGCAGGTATTGGTAGAGCTGAATCCGTAAAGAACAGCAATAGCTGAATTACCCTTCCATACTTACGTTATGGAAGGGTAAATATTATCACTTAAAGATCAGAAGGTGTCCCAAGGGTACGGGTGGATAACTCATTATCAATCATCAGTGTACCATAGCCATCCCCATCCACCAGTTTCAGCTTGGCAATAATTTCCATGACTGTGGACTCTTCCTCTACCTGCTCATTGACGAACCACTGCAGAAGATTATAGCTGGCATGATCTTTTTTCTTTAAAGCCTTATTGCTTAGCTCATTCAGATTTCGGGTCATAAACTGCTCATGCTCCAGACTGGCCTGAAAGACATCCAGCAGAGTACCGAATTCTTTGGGCGGCTTATCAATGGCTTCGAGATTAATGGAACAGCCCTGTTCAATAAGATAGTTGTAGATACGGGTAGCATGCTGGTGTTCTTCTTCGTACTGCAGTTTAAACCAGTGGGCAGCCCCGTTAAAATCTTTTGAGCTGCAGTAGGCAGACATGGAAAGGTACAGATAAGCGGAATAGAATTCACGATTCAGCTGTTTAATGAGTTCTTTTCTGATTTTCTTACTTATCATAATTTTTCCTGTAAGTGTTTAAGATTTAAAGCACAATCATAGACGGCTGACAGGAAAAATTCAATTAAAAGAGCGGGAGATAACTCCCGCTTCAGGCAGAGCATTTTGGTTACTGCAGAACCGGACGGGCATTAACCGGCTGGACTGGACGGTTATTAGGATGATGCATGACTTTCTTAAAAGCCTCAATCTGTGCTTTGGAAGCAGTAACAGTATCTTTCATCACAAACCAGCGAACCCCTTCACTACAGGGCGGTGTGGTTAAGGAACCGTTAAAACGGTAGTAATCTCTGTTCTCAGGCAGGGTTTTATTAACATCCACTTCTGCGCTTAAAGCCGCCTTATCACCCGCATGGGCAGGTAATTGTTTCCAGGCGCTTTCCAGTACTGGATTGGAGGCACCTTCTTCAATCATAACCGCAACTACAGCCAGGTTACCGTCTTTATCTGCATGAACCAGATGGGCCTCCATAGGATAGGAAATACCCTTGATCATGTTCTCACTGGGCGCGTGAAAATGAAACTGCAGTAGATTAAATGTATCATTATCAATAGTGATACTGCTGCCCTTTTTATAATTAATCTGGACTGTATGACCATTATTCAGTATCTCATGTCCACCGCTTTTGTAATTAAAGTCGATAGGCTGCAGTTCGGCTTCAATAAAACCCTGCAAATCAATGGGAGACTGGTTTTTACCCGCGCAGGCACTGTATTCCGGGGTCAGTTGCGCCCAGTGAGCAGGGCCGCTTTCACCTTCATAGCCCCAGTGATGACCACCGGAAGCCAGAACCGAACCGCTTAACAGCATAGCTGCACCTAATATCAGTTTTTTCATGTTTTAACTTGTCCTTTAACTAAAATTAAAAATAAAATAGATAAATACCATAAGACTAAAACAAACATTATAAGTTTATTTTTCTTAATTGATCAATGCATTATATTGCAACACTACTATTTCATCATGAAACACCCGGTTATAATATCTGCAGCTTTTATTAAACCAGCAACAGACAGCAACTATGCCCAATACACCAGACATTAAATGGCTTGACAGCGGAGAACCTTATTCTGAGCAGTTTCAGGATTATTATTTCTCGACTGACGGCGGACTGGCAGAAACCGAGTATGTTTTTTTAAAACAAAACGGTTTTCCACAACGCTTTATCCAGTCTGATGGCCATCAGAAAACGACATCAATAAAAATCGGTGAAACCGGTTTTGGAACCGGGCTTAATTTTCTGGTCACTCTGTATCACTGGCTGCATACACCCAAACCCAAAAAACCGGTACATTATATTGCTGTGGAAAAATATCCATTCAGTAAAGTTCAGTTAAGCAGAATATACACTCTGTTTTCAGAACAGTGGCCGCAACTGAATAAACCATGCAGAGTATTGCTTAATGTATGGCCTGACTCATTAAGACTACAGTCTGTTTTTGAGTACTCTTTTTTTGAACAGCATTTTAAACTGACTCTGTTAAGCGGGGATGCACAGCAGGAGTTATCTAACCTGCTCCCAGAACATAAACAGTCTTTTGATGCCTGGTATCTGGACGGTTTTGCTCCGGCCAGGAATCCTGATATGTGGCAGCTGAGTTTATTTAACAGCCTGTATCAGCTCAGCAAACCCGGTACGACATTAAGCACATTTACTGCGGCAGGTTTTGTACGGAGAGGTTTGATTAATGCCGGATTTACAATTAACAAAGTTCCCGGTCTAGGAAAAAAAAGAGAGATTATTAGCGGTATATACAAGGGACTGTAGACAGATTAAAAGCATCCCATAAAAAAAACCGGAAATACCCATAAGATATTTCCGGCACCCCTCCATCATAACAGAGTTGCTTATAGTGTAACCGTTGGAATAACGGCTTTAATAAGCTTTCTGTTTTATCAGGCTGTTACAATAACATTGGTTTTGGCCGTACCCAGTACTTCACCAGTGATCCAGTGTATTATATCAGTACTGATAATATACTCACCGGGTTCTGTTGGCTCAAAGATAATATCATAACGTTCAGCCGAACAGGCCCTTAACTCAGTGACCTCAATAGGGTTAGGCAAGGGACGACCATCTGAAATATAAACCTTACCGGTAAGACCGCCAAAGTTAATTTTCTGCGGATGGTATCCGGCACAGATATAACGCCCTAATAATTTCTGCCCCACCTGTACTGTTGCAGAAATAGGCTCCCGGTTCATAGCAGAAGTACCACTACCGTCAACCCCGGTAATAATAAAATAATCAGGGTTCAGGGTGTTCAGACCCGCATCTGCACCACAGGTACCTGCATCCCATCTCAGGTTATGCCAGCTTGAGTCAATTTCATCAACCACCCAGAAGGCTTCCACATCATAGGTTGGCCCACCGGATAATAAGGTACCAGGACCTTCAGGTGGATCAACAATCAGAGCACCATACATACCCATTTCAGCATGTAATACCGTATTGGTATGACAGTGATAAAAATAGCTTCCTGGATGCATGGGACGCCATTGATAGGTATAAACACCGTCCACATCCCAGGTAATATGCCCTACACCGTCAGCATGATCAGCCGGCTCAATACCATGATGATGCATAGTATGCACCCACATCATGCCCTGCACATTAAGACGAGAGTGTACAATCTGTCCAGCAGTAACACGTATGGCGGGTGATGGAAAAGAGTTTCCACCCATACCTCCACCACCGGAACCATCAGTAAAACCCCAGATCCTGACAGAATTGCCATCATCCATAGTCATGGAGCCATTCATGTAAATTCCACGATCAAAGGTTACATCAGGTGTCACAATTCCAGGTGTTGCTGGAGAATCCGGATAGACGTAGCAGGCGCCGCTGGTGCCGCCTCCTCCGCCACCGCCACCGCCGCCGTTTCTATTTCTCATTCCCATAATAATATCCCCCTTTTATTCAAAATAAATATCAGTTAATGCACCGAACATATAAAACCCGCCGCCGGCTGTCTGAGACATTTCGGTGTGAAGATGCATCGGATAGGTGCCGGTCGTTGCAGGGGGATAGGAATCGGGTGGTACTTCAAATGGATAAATAACATCCAGTGAACCCATATCACCATCAAGATAAATACAGTCTTTTTTCCAGATATCAGGACGGATATTGCCGTTTTCTGTCAACCATTCCATGTGGTTTCCATGAGTGTGTACGGACTGGGATGCAAGACCTGGATTTAAAATACGAACCAGTGTACGATCCCCTATCTGTCCATGTAATGCTGTTCTGGTATCAACCATTGCATCAATATTTGGGTCGTGTGAACCTGGAGCACCCGGCGGGCGGGCTCCAAGACCATTAATGGTAAAGTATCTTGGCTCATAAGCTGTTTTTGGTGTCTGGTTGTTTGAAATAGCATTATGCCAGACCGGATCAATATCATTAAAAATCCAGAAATACTGCTGCACAAAGGTAGGACTTCCCGGGTATAACTGATTGGATAAACCGCTGGGCATTACCGCAAAACCGCCATGCAGTCCAACCAGACGGTTATAAGGTGCATTCATCTTGTCATAATACAGATAAGTACCGGCTTTTGATGCTTCAAAGGTAATTGTTTTAGTCTGGTTTGAAGCTATCGGGCCGCTGTCCACAAGACCGTCGATAACAAAACTGTGTGTAGTACTTAAGGTGTTAACAACGGTAATTTCAATGGTATCGCCTTCCTGAACAATCAGTGATTCACCCGGTACATTAACCATACCATTGGCATCACTAAAGCCCCGGAAATAAACATCTTCACCGGTTATTAGAGTCTGGTAACCTTCCGTTATATAAAAAGTTTTGGTAATTGTTTGTGCATAGGCTCTGGGAGCCCAGGATAGTAAACCGACACTACCAAAGACTGTGCTGGCAACCGATGCCGAGCCTACTTTTAGAAAGTCTCTGCGTTTCATAGTTTCCCCTTAGTCGAAGTTTATATAATAATGCCGTGATTAAACCTGCTGATATCTGTTCCTGGTTGTTGCGACCCGGCTCTATATTTAAATAGTTAAAGATACTGCTTGTTATGGCATTAAAATAATATTCTGATTCTTATAATAAGTTATTATTAATTACGATCAGTTTATTAAATAATATACAGATAAAAATTATAGGTATGTAACAAAAGGTACATAAGAAGTTTTAATTAAAGGAGGAACTGAAGATCTAGACTTTAGTCTATTTTAAGACTTAAAAAACTTTAAAAATTAGACTTTAGTATAGTAAAAAAAGGTAAGGCAAATTCAGGTCGCACATAAACTTTGACTGATGGAAACAGACAATTGACTTTTATCAATACAGGTTATTTTTCCCCGGGACAACTGTATCTTACCTTCCTGTTCCATCTGCTTAAGCAGACGACTGATGACTTCACGGGTTGTTCCAATCTCGTGGGCAATTTCCTGATGGGTAATTTGCAAAGTATCACCACTGGTATTATAAAATAATCGACTGAGTAAACAGAGCATACGCTCTTCTAAACGGCTGAATACGGTTTGCTGAAAGGTATCGATAATATTATTGAAACTGTCCGCCATACCATTAAGTATAAGCAGACGAAATGCCTGGTTTATATCCATGGCCAGCATAAATTCTTTCGCCGGGAATTCTAGTGCCAGTAATTTTTTTTCCACCACCGCATGAGCATAGGATGGCTGGTTCTTAATAACAGCGCTTAAACTAATAATACTGATATCCCCTGGAGCATTGCGGCATAATGTACATTCACGGCCATCGGGAGCCAGTTGATAGACTCTTACCCGACCTTCCAGCAATAATAATAATTTGGGGTCATTATTATTCAATTTGGTTTGTGCTTCAGCGGTGTAGGTTCTTAACTGCCTGAGCAATTTAAGCCATTCTTTGTTGGTATCATCTTTTAACTCTGGATAGACATTAAAAAACTTTTTAAGAGTAGCCTTATCCAGCAGCTCATGTGATTTTTTTGTTGTATTTTTCATAACCTGGATTTAATACTTCCTGCTTTCCATAAATAATAAAGTACCGGTATTAAAAATAAAGACAGTATCGGAGCAGTAATCATACCGCCGATTATAGGAGCGGCTATACGCTGCATCACCTCTGAACCTGTTCCTGTAGTCAGCATTATGGGCAGCAGTCCAGCCAGAATAACTGCAACAGTCATTATCTTGGGTCTGACACGCAATACAGCACCCTCTATAATGGCACGTCTTAAATCCGCTAATGTATTTAACTGCTGTTTTGATGCTTTTTCTTTAACTGACTGATCAAGATACACCAGCATAATAACACCAAATTCAACGGCAATTCCAGCCAGAGCAATCATGCCCACAGCTGTTGCAACAGAAATATGATACTGCAGAATTGCCAACAGCCAGAACCCGCCAATTAATGCAAAAGGCAGAGTCAGCATCACCAGTAAAACTTCCGCAACCTGACGGAAGATCAGATACAGCAACAGGAAAATAATCACCAGGGTAAAAGGTATAACCTGGTATAACTTTTCTCTGGCTCGCTGGAGATATTCAAACTGACCTGCAAAAGTTATTGAATACCCCACTGGAAGCTTTAAATGATTCTCTATAAGACGTTTTGCTGTTTGTACATAACTGTTCAGATCAACCCCGCGAATATCGACAAATACCCAGCCGTTCAACCGTGCATTTTCACTTTTATATAGCGGTGGTCCGTCAACAATTTTAATATCGGCCAGCTGTTCCAGAGCAATGACTGCCCCCGATGGGGTGGTCACCGGTAATTCACTCAGTTTCCGCAGATCATCACGGATTTCCCGGGCAAAACGCAGATTAACAGGATAGCGTTGTTTGCCTTCTATGGTATAGGTAATATTAATACCGCCCACCGCAGCACTGATTACTTCGTTAATCGCCTTCATGCTTAAACCCAGATAGGCTGCTTTTTCACGGTAAGGTGTTATTTCTATATATCGGCCGCCGGTCAGCCGCTCAGAATAAACCGATGCCGTCCCTGGCTGTTCTGCCAATAGTGATTCAATCTGTTTACCAATAGATTCAATAACCGACAGATCCTCCCCGGCAATTTTAATACCTACCGGCGTTTTAATCCCTGTGGATATCATATCAATGCGTGTTTTAATCGGCATTAACCAGGCATTGGTCAGGCCGGGGACATTAACTGTCTGATCCAGCTCTTTAATTAATTTCTGTAACGTCATGCCCTGGCGCCATTGATCTTTTGGGTGTAACTGGATAATAGTTTCTATCATGGTCAGAGGGGCGGGATCGGTGGCCGTATCGGCACGCCCTATTTTACCCCAGACACGTTTTACTTCTGGCAGACCGGCAATCAGCCGATCGGTCTGCTGCAGCAGTTCCTGTGCCTTACCAATT
>JALVDE010000408.1 GCA_027009375.1 Gammaproteobacteria bacterium | reverse complement strand
GTCCATACCCAGCACCAGTAGCACCTCAGGCTGCTCCTGCTAAGCCTGCTGCTCCTGCCGCTAAGTAAAGCATCAGTAGTACCAGACTAAAAAACCCGTTCTGATTAAGTTCAGAACGGGTTTTTTTGTTTTTAGCCCTGATTTTAGTTCCAGTTTGGTGCAAAAAAGTCTGCAATATGGGTTAAGCCATGGTCTGTACTACAAAACGCCCCTGTTACATTTCTAAAAACAATTCAAATTCAGTAATCTATAAATTATGGTATAAATTTTGCTTTTTTATAGAACTGTTATTCAGGTATAGAAGAACCTGAACTGCTCTGTAACAATTTTCTGGCTGAAGTCTGGTGAGATTTTAATAAAGTTTAAAAAATTGGCTTTTTTAGCGTTTCAACGTAAAATTCCATTTTTAATCTAGATTAAGTAATATGTCTGAAACCAATGAGCAAACTGACACACTGGCAAATAAGGCCGATGAACGCTATCGCCTGACCAGTAAAGTCACCATTGTTGGCGCTATTGTTAATTGTATCCTGGCCATTTTTAAAATAATCATTGGTCTTATCGGGCATTCACATGCTCTGGTTGTGGACGGTATTCATTCATTTTCGGATTTGCTTAGTGACGGCCTGGTGGTCTGGGCAGCACGGCAGGGCAATCAACAGCCGGATGAAGATCATCCTTATGGACATGCACGTATTGAAACGGCTTTTGCGGCGGTTCTGGGCGGTATTTTAATTACGGTGGGCATTGGTATTATTATTGATGCCACCAACCGGCTGGCTTCAGGCGATATTCCGGTACCGGAAACCATGACCATCTGGGTGGCTCTGTTATCGGTGCTTTCCAAAGAAGCCCTGTACCGTTATACACTGGTTTATGCGAATCGTTTAAATTCTTCGCTGCTTAAAGCCAATGCCTGGCACCATCGTAGTGATGCTATATCATCGATTGTTGTATTAATCGGTATTGCCGGCAGTATAGCCGGTCTGCCCTATCTGGATGCAGCTGCTGCGGTGATAGTATCCATGATGATAGCCAAAATAGGCTGGGATATTGCGAAGGAAAGTATTGAAGAGCTGGTGGATAAGGGACTGGATCCGGACAAGGTGCAGTCCATCAGCCGACATATATCCGCCATACCCGGCGTTTCTCAGATGCATATGCTGAGAACCCGGCAAATGGGAGCAGAAGCTCTGCTTGACGTCCATGTGGAAGTGGCACCGAATCTGAGTGTTTCTGAAGGTCATCGCATCAGTGATGAAGTCAGCAAGGAATTAACCCGGCAGTTTCCGGATATTGCCCAGGTGCTGGTGCATATTGATCCGGAAAATGATGAGGAACAATCCAGTTGCTCAGATTTGCCGCTGAGAAAAGATATATTGACTGACCTGGATCAGTGTTGGGCAGATATTGAGCAGTCAAAATCAATAGAAGAAGTGACACTACATTATCTTGATGGTAAGGTAAGTGTTCAAATAATACTGCCATTATCAATATTATCCGGTAATGTAAATGCTGGTCAGTTAAGACAGCAGTTTGTAGATTCAGTAAAAACGCTGGACTATATCAATAAAGTAGAAGTACTTTACCGTTAAATGCACTTTTATGGTGCAATACCTGTATTTTGGCATCCTTTGTGGTGCATGCATAATGAGTTGACGGTATTTTGCAACTTAATATGAGTTTTAAAAAATAACCCTGTTTCAGGGAATGTGTTTAACCAATAACCTGGAGACAAAGAATGTCCGATGTTTTAAAGATGATTGAAGAGAACGGTGTCAAATTTGTTGATTTCCGTTTCACCGATACGCATGGTAAAGAGCAGCACGTCAGTGTTCCTGCCAAAACTGTAGAAGCCAGCACATTTGAAGATGGTAAAATGTTTGATGGTTCTTCTATTTCCGGCTGGAAAGGTATTAATGATTCAGACATGATT